>CALAVA010000319.1 GCA_937892025.1 uncultured Bacteroidales bacterium | reverse complement strand
ATGTTTGGCGCACAGGTTCTCCATCCTCGAAGCATGATTCCCTGCCGCAAGACAGGAACTCCAGTTAGGGTAAAGAACAGCTACAACATAGAAAGCCCTGGTTCACTCATTGTGGAATCCCACACAGGTGCCCGTCCTCCTGTAACTTCAATCACCACTGTAAAGGATGTAACCCTTATAGACATTCAGTCCAGCCGTATGTTGGGTGCCTCAGGTTTCCTTGCCCACATATTCAATCAGTTTTTAAAATGGGAAATAAGCATTGATGTGATTGCAACTTCTGAAGTTTCTGTAAGCCTTACCGTAAACACAAAGAAAGACCTTACGGGGCTTATGGAAGACTTGGCCCGTGTTGCGGAAGTTCATGCCAAAAAGAACAAGGCTATCGTAACAATCATCTGCGATGCTTCACATTCTTCACACATTTTGGAGCAGGCCTTTGCTGCTCTTTCTAAAAACGGTATAAATGTTCAGATGATAAGTCAGGGTGCGAGCAAGGTAAATATTAGCATGCTGGTAGAAAGTTCAGAAGCTGAAAAAGTTGTGCGCATTCTGCACGAAGCCCTGTTTGCATAGCAGGACTTTTTAGGGGGATGTATGAAAATTGCACTTGTCGGTTACGGAAAAATGGGCGAACAAGTCGAAATTGTAGCAACTGAAACCAAAGATAAAATCGTTGCTTATATAGACGAACCCAATGATTGGAAAAAATATGCCGACAAAATAAAGACAGCAGATGTCGCCATCGAATTTTCTACACCGCAAAGTGTCATTGACAACATTTACCACTGTTTTGAATTGGATATTCCCATAGTAGTCGGTACAACAGGGTGGTACAACGAAATAGCGATGATAAGAGAAACCTGCTTGAAAAACAATCAGAGTTTGTTATACGCTTCCAATTTTAGTTTAGGGGTAAATTTGTTCTTTGCCCTCAATAGATATTTGGCCAATCTGATGAAAAATCACGAGAACTACGATGTCAGCATAGAAGAAATACATCACATCAACAAAAAAGATTCTCCAAGTGGCACCGCTATCACCCTCGCCAATGACATTATCAAAACCATAGACAATAAAAAATCTTGGATTAATGAAATGAACGACAATAGCAGTGAACTATCCATCAAATCGGAAAGACAAAGCAACAATGTCGGCACACATATAGTTTCTTATGCTTCAGAATGGGATACGATAGAAATAAAACACACCTCCTTAAGTCGAAAAAGTTTTGCTATCGGAGCAGTCCAAAGTGCCCATTGGCTCATTGGTAAAAAAGGATTTTTTAATATTAACGACATGCTAAATATAAAATAGATATGACTTTCAGCATTACATTCCTTTTCATATTTTGTTTGGCCTATTATCTTGGCACTTTTATCGGTTTATGGGGGGTATTCAAAAAAGCAGGTCAAAAGCCATGGTTGGCACTTATCCCTTTGTATCATTATTATATATGGATAAAAGTAATAGAAAGGCCTCTTTGGTGGCTCATATTCTTTGCCATTCCCTATCTAAATGTATTTATGTTTATGTTGGCGATATGGAAAACTTATAGATTGTTTGACAAAACAAGATACGTAGAACTAATCCCATTGACTATGTTTCCTTTTGTTGGTATGATATATTTAGGTTTTTCTCCTAAAGCTACATTCTACACCAAACAATCTGTTCCCAAAAAAGAACTCGGTTTTTGGCACTCCAAACCCTTGAACAAAACCAACAAATCCAAACAACAACATTTGGAAGACGGTTTTGTGAAAACCAAAGCCAGAAGTTGGACAGATGCCATCATTTATGCTGTCGTTGCGGCTTATATCATTAGGACATTTCTGTTTGAATTTTTCAAAATCCCGACATCTTCCATGGAATCCACTTTGATGGTTGGCGATTTTTTAGTAGTCAGCAAAACGGCTTATGGACCTAAAATTCCTCAAACGCCCATTGCCGTCCCTTTTGTTCACAACATTCTACCTTTTACCAAAAGTACCAAATCTTATATAGAATCTATCCAATTCCCATATTATAGGTTTCCTAAAAGAACAGACATCAAACGCTATGATGCTGTTGTTTTTAACTATCCTGATGGCGATACGGTTGCTTTAGAACGGAGTAACGAAAGTTATTATGCTATTTTGAGAGCGATAAAAAAGACTTTCCAAAATCCACAAAAATACGCTACTCAATACTATTTTTTGGACGACAATTGGCACCAATATGGAGAATTGCTTTCAAAATATGGAACGGAATATTATCAAGGCAAAGAATATGATGTTATTAACAAAGAATATCATGTCATCTATCGACCTATAGACAAAAGAGATAATTATATCAAACGATGCGGTGGATTGCCGGGGGACAAATTGCAAATTGTCAATGGTGTACTATTTATCAATGGTGAAAAAGCCTATTTGCCCGAAAAATCACAATTGATGTACAATATAACAACTAATGGATTCGATATTGGTGAAGAAAATCGTAAAAAACTGAATATAAACGAAGAAGACCATTATCAAATTGGAATGAATGAATTTATCTACCATTTGTTCCCTCAACAAGTAGAACTCATCAAAAACTATGCTAACGTAAAATCCATTACTCCTATGATTGCCGCTGACAGCATTTGGGAAGAAGACGTGTTCCCTCATGATAGTCGCTATCCATGGAATAAAGATAATTTTGGAGAAATCACCATTCCAAAAGCAGGCGTAACTGTGCCTATCAACGATTCTACAATATGCCTATACGCAAGAATCATAAAAAATTATGAAGGTAATACCTTGGAAAGAAAAAACGGAAAAATACTTATCAACAATAAAGAATGTCAATCTTATACTTTTCAAATGAATTATTATTGGATGATGGGAGACAATAGACACAACTCTTTAGACTCCCGCTATTGGGGATTTGTTCCAGAAAACCATATCGTAGGAAAAGCAAGTTTTGTTTGGTTAAGTTTGGACAAATTTAAAGATTGGGGTGAAGGTAAAATTCGTTGGAATAGAATGTTTAGAAAAATAAAATAAATATGAAAATTTTAAAAATTATTAGCATCTATTTCTGTTGCCTATTGTGTGTCTGCAATAGTGTTTTTGCACAGAAAAAAAACAAAAATTTTTCTGGAGAAATTATTTATACATTGACATATAATAACTTACCAACAGAATTAAGTGCTTTTTCCTCACTTTTGCCCTCACAACTAACAATTTATATCAAAGATAGCACCTTTTTGATACAAACTCTCATCGGAGAACAATCTATCAAAATTATCAAAAAGATTGGCGATAACAACATCATGCTACTATTCAATATGACAGGCATAACCATTGCTACAGAATTATCCTCAAACGATTCTAATATAATAACCAACAAAATAAAAGATTGGTCTTTTACACACCAAGACTCGTCTTTTACTTTTGAAAAAAATACAGAAACAAAAACCATTTGCGGATACACTTGTCAAGGATATGACATCTATAAATCAGATGATGAGGGAAAACATCAATTAGCGACACTATTCACATGTCCCAATTTCATTGCTTGGCCCAAAGAAGGACTCCCATTTTATATAAAAACAAATGACGATAACGAACAATCTATGTCTATCACAATGGAAATTTCAAAAATTAAACACATAAAACTCTCTAATGATATATTTTCTATCCCACAAAACGCTATTCGTATGACTATAAGCGATTTGTTAAATAGTATTGGCGGAAATGACTAAATGAAATAGAAAAAAATATAGTATTAATATAAAAATTTATGCACATGAAAAAAATAATTATTGCCCTATTGATTGGCAGCAATCTGTTAGCACTCAATATTGTTTCAGCACAGAAAAAAGGGAAATCATTCACAGGAAACATTACCTTTAGTATAAAATATGAAGGCAATATTGACCCTCAAAAAATAAACCAAATGCCGACAAAAAAGATAAATTCCGTTTTTGAAAACAATGTCCGTGAATCTATTCCGGGCCAGCCTACCTATGACCTAACATTGGGCGATTCTTGTAAACAAATTATTTTGGTGGATTATCCCGGCTATCAATTTGCCATTGTAAGAGATAGGACATCAATAACAGAAAATAGAGAAAATGTTAATTTTTCTTATACTAAAACAGGTAACACCAAAAACATCTGCGGTTTTGTTTGCAATGAAATCAATTGCACCATCATCAGTACAGATGAAGATGGTGAAACCGAAGAAGAACATATATTGTTCTACACCACAACAGAAATCGGAACAAGCAACGCTATCAATGAAATCTATCGCCCCGGGTTGGAGGGTTTCCCTTTGTATGTAGAAATGACTTCTGCACAAGGGATAAAAACCATAGTTGAAGCCACTGAAGTAAAAAAAGCCAAAGTGTCTATTGTGGATTTTATGATTCCAACATCATATAAAGTGCTTACTTGGGCAGAATATATTGAACTTATGCAACAACAACAAGATGAAGACGATTTTTAATCTTAAATAAAATCTATACTAAGCCAAAAGAACACAAAAATAAAGTGTTCTTTTTTTTAATAAAAAAATGAGCAATGGAATTTATAGACACTCATACACATATTTACGAGCCTGATTTTGACCAAGACCGTGATTTGATTATCCAAGAATGTATAGACAACAATGTAACAAAATTATTGTTGCCCAATATCAACATGGAATCAATTGCCCCTATGCTTGACACTTGTACTCAATATCCTCAAACTTGTTTCCCTATGTTAGGCCTACACCCCTGTGATGTAAAAGAAGACTACAAAAATGTTTTACAAAGGATGTTTTCTATCTTTGAACAACATACTTTTATAGCCATTGGCGAAATCGGAATAGATTTGTACTGGGATAAGACTTTCATTCAAGAACAAAAAGAGGCTTTACGTTGGCAAATAGCCTTTGCCGTTGAACATGACTTACCAATTATTATCCATAAACGGCAATCTTACTATGAGGTTATTGATATATTAAATGAGTTTTCATTCTGCAAACTCAAAGGAATTTTTCATTGTTATTCAGGTTCTGTTGAACACGCTCAAACATTGATAGAAAAAGGCTTTCTTCTCGGTATTGGCGGAACCATTACCTACAAAACATCCAAATTAGATGAAATTTTACCACAAATAGATTTACAACATATTGTTTTAGAGACAGACTCTCCTTATCTTTCTCCCGTTCCCCATAGAGGACAACGCAATAAAAGCAGTTATATTCCATTGATTGCCCAACGACTTGCCACCATTAAACAAACATCAATAGAACAGATAGCAGAAACAACTACCTATAACGCAAAACAATTATTTAAAATCTATTAAGACGAGAAAAAATATCCGTATGATTTCACAAAATCCGTAAAATCATAATCATAAAAATGAAATATTATTTTGGGGGAACGGAATAGGAAAATGCAAATAATACAATGAAAATCAAATCAATAAATTGTGAATTAGTTGTTAATTAATTCTTGGAAAAAATTTGAAAAAGATATTGTTTTTTTTTATAATTTAGCAAACTGAAAATAGAGGTCAAAGGAGAGGTGTCCGAGTTGGCCGAAGGAGCACGCCTGGAAAGTGTGTAAGCGACAAAATCGCTTCCAGGGTTCGAATCCCTGTCTCTCCGCAAAATTAAAAAATAAAGTAAATAATAGTATTAAAAACAAAAGTGTAGTATGAAAAAATTAGTTGCAAGTTTGGCTATTGCCGGACTCTTTATCTTTGGAACAAACAATGTTGTTATGGCACAAGATGCCACAGAACCACAGGCTTCTGAACAAACTGAAAACGAAGCGGTTGCTGCAGAACCTACTCAACCAGCAGTTGCTACATCTATGGTTGAAGAAGAGGTGGTTGTTGAAAAACCTTTCAATCAAGTGTTGAAAGACAAATTTATTGAAGGTGGTGTTGGATTTATGACCCCTATCTTGTTGGCTCTTATCTTTGGTTTGGCTTTGGTTATCGAAAGAACCATTTATTTAAATTTGGCTACAACCAATACTAAAAAATTGCTCGATGGCATTGAAGAAGCCCTAAAAAATGGCGATGTTGAAAAAGCAAAAGAAATCTGTCGCAATACAAGAGGTCCTGTGGCTAGTGTCTTTTATCAAGGCTTAGACCGTTATAATGAAAGTAATGAAAGTATAGAAAAAGCCGTTGTTTCTTATGGTGGTGTTCAAACTGCTCGTTTGGAAGCCAATATGTCTTGGATTGCATTCTTTATTGCTGTTGCTCCTTCATTAGGATTCTTGGGTACAGTTGTCGGTATGGTTCAAGCATTTGATGATATAGAAAAAGCAGGTGATATCTCTCCAACTATTGTTGCTGGTGGTATGAAAGTGGCTTTGATTACAACTGTAACGGGTTTGATTGTAGCTATTATTCTTCAGGTATTCTATTCTTATTTGGTTTCCAAAATTGATAGTTTAGTAACAACTATGGAAGATGCAACTATCAGTTATATGGATATTTTGGTAAAATATTGAATTAAAAGAAATAACAAATATTTATTTAATTGTCTAAACTTAAAAGTATAACGACAATGGAAAAATTAGTAAGAAGAATCGGAAACATATATGTCATTGTGATAGCATTTATCGCAGTCGTATTTGCCTTCATTGCCACTTTCAATATGAATGGAGCAGGTTCTGTCGCAGAACTTCAGGCAGCAAACAATACCACTGCTTTAACCGCTCTCAATGTTACATATTCTTTATTAGTATATGCCTTAATTGGTATGTCCTTGCTGCTGATTGTCGCTTTCTTGATTATACAAGTAGTTTCTAATAAGAAACAAGCAATCAGTACATTAATATTATTGGGTGTATCTGCCCTTGTTGTATTGGTTGCCTATCTGTTAGCACCAAAAGAAATTACAGCAGTAGATGAAGTGGCTTTAAGAGTAGGGATTTCTAATGGCTTATTCGTTTGGGTAAGTACATTAATGAATATCGTATGGATTGTCTTTATTGGTGTTATTGCAGCAATACTTATAGGTATGGTTGTTGTAGGTGGAATTAAAAGTATAGCAAAGGTTACAACAATACTTACACCAACGATGTGTGCGTTGTATATAATTTCCGGCCTTATAGTTATCGGATA
>CALAVA010000318.1 GCA_937892025.1 uncultured Bacteroidales bacterium | reverse complement strand
CTACTACACAAGTCTCTCCTGCGATAGAATCCATATTGACACTATATTGTTTCCACCCCATGTCTGTTCCATTGTTTTTGTTCACTTTGAGCATGTGTGTATAAGATTCTCCGCCATCTATAGTGTAATTTACAGATAGATAATCAGAAAGAGGACCAAAGGCTGCACTTGTATCATGGTAATACCAAAATTCCAAAGTTGGACGGTAATCCTTGCTGAAATCTACAGAGCGTATCAACAATTGGCTGTATGCTCCACGATTGCCCTCATAACCAAACATCTTGTTACCATATTGGGAAACAACATTATTATACGAGCCGTCTTTCATTGTCCATACGCTATCGGTATTACTATATCCCATACGCATCTCTTCTGGGAATCCGCTGGCAAAATCCTCATCCCATGGTAACAATACACGATGAACAAAATGTCTATATGTGATAGTATCGTTGAGAGCGATGGTGTCTGAGGCACAATTAATCCATAGCTTGATATTATACACACCCGGAATTTCTACATTTAAATCATCCATTCGTACATTCATGGTGTCAAACGTTACCAAATCTCCGCTATTTAAAAAGGTATCCTTTTGCATGGACGTAGGTCCGGTTACTTCCATAGTCAGTTTTACGGAATCTCTTGCAAAATCATAATACATACCATTATTGACCAAACGAACAGTGATTGGAATACGACGAGACAAACACAACTCATCTGGTGTATAAATGCTTGTAAGACCCAAATCATAATAATTTGTATTGTTACTAATCGCATAACAACCCATTGAAGATAGATAACCACGCACTTCACCTCTTATATCTTTGTAAACAGAGCAAGTGTTTGGTGCCATATAGTATGAATAGTTTTGTATATCCAAATTAGTATTAATATTTTTGAATTGTGGTGCTATATTGGTTATAGAATGTGCATCATTGCCGGTTTGGCGTTGCCATTCAGACCAAGTGCTGGTAGCATTTTGAAATCCTCCTCCAGAGTAGCAATTGTAATCTATATCAACGTTTGCCCATTGGGCTGCCTGTACTACAGATATGTAATTTACACTATTTGTGGAGTTGGCTACTATAATATTATTCTTAATACTGCATCCCCTCGCATGCACAGGTGATGCGGACACCGAGGATACTGATATTGCCCTATAAGGTCCGTCTCCATCATAATAAATAGTATTGTGGATGACATCATAATATTCGCCGTACATGCTTATAGCCATATTCCCTATGCTTGTATTTTGGCAATAGCCTCTAATTTCATTATTGGCTATGAGACAATTAAGTCCCCATCGCTCACTTGCTTTATAATTATTATGCATATAGAACACGATACCTGTACCGGGACTTCTCATATAAATTTTGTTGCGTTCGATACCACCATCTATCCAGTTATAGTAACGCATAAAAATACCCATAGTATTAGCTTCACCCGTAAAGCCTTCACCAGTAACAGCATCATCATGACGACGAGAAATGATTTCATTATCAGAAATACGGTTAAAGCGATTATAATAATTTCCACTTATCCCTATATGATAGAAATCTGTTAGTTTGTTGCCTACAATGTCTATCATGTTGTCCGTAGCAGAATATATATATATACTAACCCAGCCACCAGATATTTCATTATTCCAGATACGAATAGGATAAGCATTGACGCCGTACGAGTAAGTTTGAGTACGCTTATACATAATACCATAACTTCTTGTTGTAGCCGTATCGTTTAATTTGATGATACAATTGCTAATTTCAATATTGTTGTTTGGAGTATACGTTGCTGAAACCAATGCTGTATTCATCAATACGCCATAAGTTCCTTCGGTAGCATCCAAAGTAAGATATTGCAGATAAATATTCTGATTTTCGTTCATGGTTATGACAGCGTTATCACTATCTCCAGTATTAAAGACTACATCTGCAGCATTTTTTGTAGCAGAAATAATCACAAGGGTGTCATTGGCTGTCATTAGATTGCTGAATGGTATTAAGTTGATGGAAGGATAAACGCCTTTTTCTACTTCTATGGTCAGTTTTCCGTCTATACCGCACAACTCTACTGCTTTTTGCACTTGTGTAAAGGCGGTAAAATTAACGGTATTTGAATTTCCCATACGCAAAGTTCCTGCAAGTTTAGCACCGCAAGATATTATCGGTGTCCTTAAGGTATCATCGTCAGTATAAATATCTGTTGTGTTGTTAGGCATACTTACCCATGTAGTAAGCATATCCAAATTGCCTGCCATGGCCGTATAAGTGCCTATATTTAGCGTATCAACATAATCTTCTGGCAGATTTCCTGTCCAATTGTAGTTTATCGGTGTACTATCGTTGATAGAATAAGAAACGATACAAGAGGTAAGGTTGTTTTGTCCCTTATTGCGGATAACAACTTTTATTGGATGGTTCCCTATCTGCAAAGAAGTATTAGAAACGGGTGAAATCACATTTTCCATAGCAACAGCAACAATAGGGGCTGTCGTTTGTGGATAAACAATATTGTATCGGTCTGACAATACCACCTTGTTGCCGAGATAATCCACCGAACTAACCGTATAGTCCACAAGGCTATAGAATGGCAAATTAGGAATAATTCCCTCCCAAACGCCATTGCCACTATTTGTCATGGCTATAGTAACAGAACGAGAAACCACATTGTTGGTATCGGTATAAAAATAAGTGAGTTGTACATTGTTTATCGCTTGCCCATTGCGGGAACGCACGCCTACTTTTATATTGTACGGACCTGTGGAAGTAACCGTATTTTCTGGTTTCTCTACCCAAGTAATATCCACCAAATCTTCTGTGCCATAGGCTATCAACTTAAGGGTATCATCAAAATGATTGGTATCTACAACACCGTTGGGCATATCCACCCAAACCACAAAGGTGTCATTATCGTTATGTTTAGGAACATAATTAGCGAAAGAGAAAATAGCAATAGAGTCTTTGGCTATATTTCCCGTCCATGTGGCAGTAGGTTGTTGTATGCCGTTTAATGTCCATTTGATAATAGCAGATGTCAAAGGTGCTGAACCTTCATTTTTCAACTCTACGGCTATAGGTATAGGCATTGTATCTGTACGCAAAACCGTATCTTGCAAGCCTACAACGGCATTTAGATTAACAGAAGATAATACATCATAAGTCGGTAGGTTATACGCTCCTTTGCTGGAATAAAGACCACGAGGCATGTGTCTAATGTCTTCTTTGATACCAGTGTTGTAACTATAAAAATCCCTATAGTTGTAAATATCCGTATTTTTAGTGATATCTATAAACTCAGGTTTGAGGTTTTGTGAAAAGGTATCATTGCTGAAAATATAATATACATTATTGATCACACCTTCAAAGAAGGTGATTTCTTTCCATTGCTCCAAAGTTTGGATGTTGCCAGCTGCATAAAACAAATTATTGCCTGTGGTATAATAAATATTGTGATCCAAAAAATGACCAGATGATGGTTTTATGCAATTGTTGTTTGTTGTATATACTGCATAACTTGTATTGAGATTGGTAGATGCCCCTACACAAATATTATGTTTTATCTGCGTATTTGTTGTTGCCAGACCATCACTAAAATGTAAGGCAGCACTTAATGCTGAGCCACCCGCATAAATGGTATTATGATATACATTGACATAACTGTGTGTTACGTGCAGACCATAGAAGTTACCCGCACCAGACAATTTTCTTATCTCATTATTAGCGACAATGGCTTGTGTGTAGGTGTTGTTTACATTGCCACCGTTAATGCCATTCAACCACATACCATAATCGATGCCACCATTTAAAGTGTTTTCAAACAAAATGCTATTTCTAACTATACTACCTGTCTTTATATCACTTCCATTGGTAGCCACATATATAGCATAATGTGTTCCTGTAGTAGGTATATTTTTAAATGTATTGTCTGCGATACTATCAACACACAACATATATCTATATATATAAATACCAGAATACCTAAAATTGAAAGTATTATTAGTAATAACAAAATGAGTGTTATAAGAATCCATGCTCTGTATATATATATTTGCATATCCTGCATTAAATGTATTATTCATAATGCGTACTGTGCCAATGCCATAATAATAAGTAGTAAGACTGCCGCCATTAATAGATAGGCAACACGCTGAAGTAGGCGATGCCGTCGTTGTACTGGCATAGAACACACAACCATTTATTTCAATATTATCGCAAGAATCTTCAATCACCATAGCGTGGTTTCCTGCAGAAGCATCAAAGGTAATATTTCTGAAATAGATATTATTGTTGTTAGACAAAAACACCGTGTTCGTAGATGCATT
>CALAVA010000317.1 GCA_937892025.1 uncultured Bacteroidales bacterium | reverse complement strand
ATAAAAAAGTATTGATATTTTGAACCAATTTTTTCATAGATAAATGGAACTTTCTCTTGTTGTAGATGTTTGGATAATTGTATATTTGCCTCACTAATATGTGTGAGGTGTCTTTGTTGTTTTATGGTCTCATAGCCTCTTTGCATTTCTTGTAACAAAGCCACACTATAAATGTGTTTTAAAATCATATTTAATGACACATATATTTTATAATCTTGCAAGATAAATTTATATTTTATGCGTAATTGTTCAGCAATGGCATCAAGAGTTGTGTGGTCGTATTTTTTTTCTGTCTCTTTTGTATAATTGTTTGTTTCTCTATTATAAAATTTGAGTATGGTAGCATTTTCAAAGTTTTCGTAAATTCCATTACTAATATTAGTAAACCATGTAAATACAGTTCCACGAGAAAACTCATTTTTAGTCAAACCATGTTCACAAATTATACCGATAGCCTCTTTTCCAAATTGTTTTAAATGTCTATCAATATCGTTTTTCTTTTGGTTTAAATTTGCGATGATATCTTGAAAATCATTTAATTGTAGAACTTTTATTTTTTGTAAAGATGGTATTGTTTTTTCAGAAAAGAGATTTTTAGTGCCATCTTCTTTTAGTTCTTTGTCTATTTTCCAACTTTTATTATCATCAATATGGCTTTCAACAAATTTGAGGAAAAATTGGTTCAATTGCTGTTCTTCGTCTTTTCCTACACGAGCCATTAAATTGTTAATAATTTGATTGACAATTGTTTCAGTACTTAATTCAATTTGAGCATTCAATGGTACATTTAGTTCTAAAGCAAATGCTTGTACTATTTTTTGAAAAAAACTATCAATAGTATAAATAGAGAAATTATTATAATCGTGTAAGATGTTGAATAATATTTTTTTACATCTTTGTTTTATATCATCTTCCGTCAAATTTAATTCTGTGTGCAATGAGTCTAATAAATCCTTGTGTTTACCTTCAGGTTTAGGTATTTCTGTTAAGAATTCGATAATCCGTTCTTTCATTTCACCGACCGCTTTGTTGGTGAAAGTGATAGCCAAGATATTTTTATAAATAATATGGTGAGGAGAATCTTTAATACATAGTTTTATGTATTCTTTAGCCAAATTGTATGTTTTGCCTGCCCCTGCAGAGGCCTCAAAAATAGAAAATGGTACTATATTATTAGACTTTATAGACATTATTTATGGTATATGAATATATTTGTGACTTTGTATGGAAATACGCCATTGGGGATTTTTGAGAATATAATCAACGATGGATTGATATATTTGTTTGCTTTTTGACCATTCTGGTTGGAGGTATAACATACAATTTTTATTTACTTTTTTTGCATTTTCTTCAGCCCAATTAAAATCATCAATAGATTCAATAATTATCTTTAACTCATTGGCCTTTTCAAAGAAGGTCTTGAGCAT
>CALAVA010000316.1 GCA_937892025.1 uncultured Bacteroidales bacterium | reverse complement strand
ACTTTTACTTTATCTAATTTCATCTTTTTATTAGTTAGATAACTAAATAATAATGGTTGTAATGTATAGGTTATCAATATGGTAGAAACCATACCTATTAGTGTACTTATGCCAATAGATTTTATGGCAGGGTGTTGAGCCAATAGCATGGCTATTACAACAATCATCAAAATAAAGGCGGAAATGAAGATGGCTATTTTGTGATATTCTAATAGTTTATTGTCTTTATTGGCAATGTTGTTTAGCAAACCTTGCATAACAAAAATACTATAGTCCACACCTATACCGAATATAAAAGTAGATATAACAATATTGATAAGGTTGAATGGTAGTCCAAAAATAGCCATCCAACCTTGTACAACATACCAACTGAAAAACATGGGCATAAAGGCGACTATGGCAAGCAATAAGTCTTTAAAGGCTATTACTAAAACAAGAAAAACAAAAATAGACGAAATCCATAGAGTTGTGTTAAAATCTTGTTTGATGAGGTTTATCATGTTGCCTGTATAATATAAAGGGTCAACAACAATGGTATGTGGAATATCAACAACCATAGAGTCAATGGCATTTTTGTTGGCACTATCAATTTGTGTCGTGTTGAATATCAAAAAATTATTCTCTGATTCTTCTATAAAGTTACATAATAGACCTTTAGGAATGATGTCGGCTGTATAAAGGTTGCCAGAAGTGTATGTGGTTGCTATCATGGCTTGAAAAGGTGAAAAAATATCGGGTGCAATGTTGTATTTTGCCGCGGTTGTACAAACAAGATTGATGGTCTGCTGTTGTTTTTGTGGTGTCCAATAGTTGTTCCATGCTGCAATGCGTTGTTCTTGTTCGTCTTTAGATTGGAACAAGGTAGAAACAATAGGACTATAACTTTTTATAATATGGGTATTGTTTAATGAGTCCAACAAGACCGATAAGGTTTTATTGTATGTTAGTGCTTGGTCTAATGTCGGGGCAACTACGGCATAATGGCGTTGTATTTCTCCTTGTATGTTTTTTTGAGTGTATAAGGCTTCTGATTTTAATAGGTTTTCACTTTCATAACCTATATGTTTTAGGTTGTTATCAAATTTTACTTGAGAACTGAAAATGATTCCAATAACGATAATAATACTTAAAATTCCAATAAGAATAGATTTTTTGTCGTAAGGATAGTTGTTTATTTTTTCTATAATGTGGAATAGTTTAATATGATGGGTGTGATTTACGTTTTTTAAGAAGTGGGGGAGAAATATCAAAGCAAACACAGTGTTGCCGATTAGCATAAATGTGGAAAACAATCCAAAGTCTTTCAATAGGTCACTTTGTGTGAACAACAATCCAATAAACGCTCCTATTGTTGTGAGACAACCCAAACAAATTGAGGTGGATTCATCTATCAACATTTGTTCTATATCACCGACAAAATGCAGATGAACAATCACATGCAGGCAATAACTTAAGGCTACCCCTAATATAACTGCACTTATACCTAAAGCCATAAGCGACATACTACCTTTTATCCAATACATACAAGCAAGCGAAAAAAAGGTTCCGTAAATGATGGGTAATAAATTTTGCCAAATAACATGACCATTTTTAAAACTGATACACAATATGATTAAGATAATCAACAATGAAGTGCCAATAGTGCCGACAATATCTTTTTTCATCGTTCGAGAATTGCCGATAGAACGAACAGGGGAACCATGCATATAGATTTCTACTTGTTGATGCTTTTCTTGTAAGTTCTTGATATTGTTTTTTATACGTGTTAATAGTCTGGTGCTGCTTTTGGAGTTGAAAGATTGAAAATCTGGGGAGATAAAAATCAAGGCTACAGTGCTATCATGAGAAAACAAATGATTATTGATAATTGAAAAACCTACACTATTAGTCAAATTTGGCAACAGATATTGTCGTAAATTTAGAGGGTCTGTTGCAATCATTTGGGTAACTTGACCACTTTCGTCATTCATGAGCCTTTCATAGTTTTGAGCCATGGTGCTGTCTATATTGTTTATACTTTGGTCAAAAAACGCATATAAACTTGTGTCCACAAAAGAAGGAATATGCTCAAGGACATAATAAAGAGCATTTATTGTAACGTCATCATCTATCTTATAAAATGTGTTGGCAATGTCTTCTTCTGATTGTAATATAGAATCCATTAGTTCATCAGTATATTCCACCAACTTTTCAGGTGTATCACCTGTTAGTTGTATGAAAATTTTATCTTTTATCTTTAAATTGCCAAAAACCAAACCACTTTCATTCTTCTCTAAAGATGGTAATAATTTTGACAAATCTTCTTCATACTCAACTTTTAGTCCAAAAAATATAAATATAGCACTACTTACTATTAATAATGAATAGAGCAACCATTTGTGTTTGTTGAAAAACCTATAAAGATGAAAGATCGGAAGAGCGTCGTGTAGGGAAAGAGTGTAGA
>CALAVA010000315.1 GCA_937892025.1 uncultured Bacteroidales bacterium | reverse complement strand
AGAAGCAGTTGGCGACCATTGCCAAGACTGCCAAGGCAAAAGACATCGACATTGACACCCTATTCAACAGGCTCACGCCCGACAAGAAGAGAGACGTTGTCAACTCAGCCTTGGCGAGGGTACAGTCACAGGTCAGCGACTTGGAATTCAAGAAACTCATTACCAATGATGGTGACAGGCTTTTGCGCCAGCATAACATTGAGACAATCAACAAGTTTACAGTGGCATTGTCATGCCTTATCTTCTTCTTTATCGGTAGGAAAATGTGTTACAGCCTCATGAAAATCAGTGTTGAACTCTTCGCCTTTTGATACGATTTCTTCCACATCATATTTTTTTAATAATTGTATCAATTTGGTGTATATCAAAGAAAATCCTTCTTTGACGGCGTCTAAATTTTCTGCTTTTTCGTTGGCTTCTATGGCTCTTTCAAAATCGTCAATAATAGGTAATAGGCTTACAATTACCTTTTCTGAAGCGGTGCTGATTAAGTCTAATTTTTCTTTATTGACACGTTTGCGATAATTGTCAAATTCAGAATAAAGTCGGACAAATTTATCTTGAAATTCGGCTTTTTCTGCTTGGCTTTTTTCCAATTCAGCCTGCAATTCTTCTATTTTTTTGATATTTTTATCTTTTTTTCCGAAAAAAGGTTTCTTTGTTTTTTCATTTGTAGTTTCTTCAGATACATCCTCGTTTTCAACGTTGTTTTCTATCGTTTCTTCACTTGGATTTTGTATTTGCTCTTCAGCATTTACAATATTTTCTTTTTTGTTGTCTTCTATATTTTCTTTTTGCTCTTTCATCTTATTTATTAAAAAACTTTGTTTTAATAGTAGTCAAATTGTTTGCCATACTTACAAAAACTGACAATTTGTCAGCAAAAAAGAAAAGTGTATCTTTTAGTGATACACTTTCTTTTATGAAAATCAACCTAAATTCAAATCGTTAAATTTTGTTTTAAGAATTAGTTTTTCACTAAATCAACAATTGTTTTGAATGCCTGCGGATTGTTAGTGGCAAGGTCGGCCAAAGCCTTACGATTGAGGGCAACGCCTTTCTTGTGTACTTCTCCCATAAAAACGGAATAAGACATTCCATATTGTCGCACGCCAGCATTGATACGTGCAATCCATAAACTACGGAAATTACGTTTTTTCTGTCTTCTGTCTCTGTAGGCATATTGTTGACCTTTTTCCCAAGTATTTTTGGCAACGGTCCAGACATTTTTACGTTTTCCGAAGTATCCTTTGGTTAATTTAAGGATTTTTTTTCTGCGAGCTCTTGAAGCTACATGATTAACTGATCTTGGCATAATTTTTCCTTTCTTTTTTTTACGTCAGCGTCGAAAATCGAACTTTTGGGCTGATGGTAAATTAACATTTTTTTTAACTATACATTAAACTTACGTTTAACAATTGAGCATCATTTTTACTGCATGCACATTTGTTTTGTCTATCACGGTATCGTAACCCAAGTTACGTTTACGTTTGGTAGATTTTTTGGTCAAGATGTGACTTTTGTAAGCATGATGTCTTTTAATTTTACCTGTTCCGGTAAATGCGAATCTTTTTTTCGCAGCTGCTTTTGTTTTTACTTTTGGCATTTTTTCCCTTTTTTATGTTAATATTTTGATTTGAAATAGGTTGGTTTTTTCCTTATTTTTTAGGAGAAATAACAATAATCATTCTTTTCCCTTCCAATCTCGGTTCTTGGTCTAACTTTCCATAGTCAGCACAAGCCTCTGCAAAGTTTTTCAAAATTTCTTCTCCTTGGTCTTTATACAATATGGTACGTCCTCTAAAGAAAACATCAACTTTGACTTTGTTACCGTCTTGCAAAAATCCTATGGCATGTTTCACCTTAAAATTAAAGTCGTGCTCATCGGTATTGGGTCCGAGCCGTATTTCTTTAACAACAATTTTTACCGATTTGGCTTTGATTTCCTTTTGTTTCTTTTTTTGTTCATAAAGAAATTTTTGATAATTCATCAATTTACAAACCGGAGGATTGGCTTGTGGGGAAATCTCCACCAAATCCACTTCCATTTTCATTGCCACCGACATCGCTTCTTTGATTGAAACGATACGAGTTTCTACGTCTTCGCCCACTATTCTTACAACGGGTGCGTCTATTTCTCTGTTTATTCTATAGGCAGTTTCTTCTGCTCCGCCTTTTCGCCCAATATTGTTAGGACGAGAATTGTTTGTTGCTATAATGCTATCTCCTATTGTTTAATTAATACTTTATTTTTTTGCCGTGCAAAAGTATAAAAAAAATCAATATATCAAGCATTTGAGATAAAAAAAATATTTGTCTGCTAAAAAAAACTATTTTTTTCTCAAATACCTTATTATTATTAGCCTTTTCAAACTATTGCTACATTTACTAGTTTTGTTTCTGACAAGCCCAAAAAGATTTTTACCAAAAAACAATTTTTGAAGTACCTATACCACACTCTTTTTTGTACAGAAAACTACCTGCCGCCGAAAAACAATTAATATCTCCGCTGTTCGTAAAATTTTGAGAATCAGAAATATAGATGTTTCCATTAGAAGGATTGACAGCAATATGATAAGGGCTTACAATAGCGGCAATTCCATTCAAGAGAAGACTTTCTTTTTCTAATGTACTTAAATTTACTTTAAAAGTAATGGCCTGATGTGTTGTCCAATCATAATCGTAACAATAAGCATAATTGTTGAAAACCACAAAATTAGAACAACTATAAGTTAATTTTGTAACGCTTTGGCTTTGCAAGTCAATTAGAGATAAAAAAGAGGGAACATTGCCATAGTTTCCATTACACAAAACTAATAGTTTGTCGTTGGCAATGCTTGCAATTTTAGAAGGATTGAGTCCGACTGTTAATTTTTTTTCTTCCTGAAAATTGGTCATTTCTACAATAGAAATGCTTGAATCGTAATTGGGATAGTCCAATCCGCCAGAATTACAAACAAATAGTTTATTGTTGACTACAACAAGCCCTTCTGGGTCTTTGCCGACATTACAAGTTCTTGTAATTGTATATGTTAAGGTATCTATTTCTACAATTTCATCGCTATAACAACTTACATAAACAGAGCCATTATAAGGAAAAACATATCGAGGTTGTTTGTTTGTCAAGGCTATTTGCTTTACAGATTTTGCGGTTTGGGCATCAACAATTTCTACAGTATTTGAGTTGTTTACAACAATATAAAGTTTGCTTCCATACAAAATCATATCGTTGGCAACATCTCCTAAATTGTGTCCGTTTGTTTTTGCAAAAATGTCATTTTCTATTTGTCCTGTTTGTAAGTCAATTCTATCCAAAGAAGCATTGTTTACTCCCCATGAGCCTTCGTTGAGGACATAAAGATAGGTGTAAGGAGAATTTTCTTCCAAGGCTGTGGGTGTGTCGGTTGTGGGTGTGTCGTTATTTTCTTTTTTACAAGAAAATAAAACCAATAACATACTTAGAGAAATCAATAATTTTTTCATTTTTTTGATACAGTTTAAAAGTTATACATTATTTTTATTTTGTAATTTCTACCCATCATTGGATAACTTTTCACTACTTCGTATTGTACATTAAACAAATTTAATACTTGTCCAAGTAGTTTGAGGTTTCCTTGTTTTAAAGATAGTGTTTTTGATATTGTAACACTTTGGTCTATATACCATTTAACTAAATTATTTGCAGTGTTTTGCGCTAAACTATAACGATTGCCGACAAAAATAATATGATAACCAACATCTACAATTTTAGAAGCAAAAAATAGGTTTGCCATTGCCGAATGCTTGGGAGTATAGGGTATTTGTTGATGGTATGTTTTTGAATTTTTGTCCGTAATGTCTGTGGCTTGTTGATAGGAATAATTCATGTTTATGTTCAATTGAATGGATTCTGTGAAATGAAAACACATATCTGTATTTATATCTATTCCCATAATAGCAACTAAACCAATATTCTGCATTGACCAAAGATAAAGACTTTGACGAGGTATGGCTATTATTTTATCACTGACACGATTATAATAGGCATCTAATGAAAAAGATAGTTTGTGAATATGATTTTTTTCAATTTTTTGTTCAAAAGTGATACCAATATTGTTTTGCAAGGCCTTCTCTGGTTTTAAATTTCTTGACAAAGCCGTATAATAACATTCATTAAAATTAGGAATACGATAATTTTGTTTTACAAAATATCTAAAACGCAAATCTATGGTTTTAAATGGTTGGTATGAAACTCCAAAATAAGGGGAAAAATGTTTGTATGCTTGGGAAAATTCTTTTAGAATGTTTTCACTAAACAAACTATATAATATAGTTGTAGAAATGTTTATTTGTTTAAAACAGAAATTGACAGCCATTGCGTTTAGCCAAGAATGTCGAGCGACATGAGATGTTTTTTCTATATTGGATTTCAATTGGTTATAAAAATAATCTGTTGTATATGCTATATTTAGCCAATTAAAGGGTTTATATAATAGGGACCCTGTTCCATAATATTCTGATTGTCTAAAATGGTTGAAGAGATATCCTTCGCTATTTTGATAGGCCGTGTCTTCATAGAGGTTGGAGGAGGTATATGCTTTCCCATTGATTTGAAAATTAAGTTTTTCTGAAATCTTATTTAGATAATGAATTTGCAGTAAGGCCGCTTGGTCCCAACAATTTTCAGAACCCAGGTTTTCTTTGTAAAAAATAACAGGTCCCGGTAATTCCTGAAAGGCATTATAATAATGTATTTTTACCGTAAAATATTGTTTTTGTGTTATATCATAAAACAAATTAGCTTCAACATTAATTGTTTTTACGGCAGCGTGTTGGCGTTTGAAAGTTGCATTGCTATCTTTTGAGTTGTTGGTATAATAAATCGTATAAGGATAATCACCGTCAGATTGTATATAATTGGCATGTAATGAAATGGCTATTTTTGGCGAGATTTTTTGTTCAATAATTACACTTGGATGAAAGAGAGCAAATGAACCAAATTCAAGGGCAATTTTTAGATTTGTTTTTTTGTTATCAAATTGAGGTTTAAGTGTGTGTATGTTTAGTGCGTTGCCATAGGCCAATAGTCGGGCGGGTTGAAAAATATCGTCTATTTGTCCGTTGGCAAAACTAATTTCTTCGACATTAGTTACAAAATACTTTCCCAAATCGGCTTGTCCATTTTGACAATCTCCAACAGCAAAGCCATCTATTGCTAAGGCGGAAAATTGGCTGCCCAAACCTCGTGCCGAAATGGTTTTGATGCCACCAAGACCACCATAATCTTTGACTACAACGCCAGATAGTTGTTGGGCTATATCAGAAACTTGCAAGGCATTGATTTGTTCTATCTTTTGTCTATCAATAATTTGTATTGGGGTTTGAGAGGCAATTGTTTTGTGTTTTGAGGGAGCAACAACGCTTATCCCTTTCAAAGGTTGGGAGATAATACTATCTTGTGCCAAGCATATATGTAAGAAACATAAGCACAAAACAAAAACAAAACAAACTTTTTTTTCAAACAATATCATTTACACTATTTTGACATTTAGACAAAACAGCTTTCAAAAGATAGTGAAAAATCGAATATAATACTATTTTTCAAGCCTTTTCCTCGAAAGCGTTGATAAATCGAACTTGGCAGGTCTTCTGACTTACTCCATCAAATCTGGCCTTCCCATTTGTTGTACAAACAGTGGCAAAAATTGGATTTGATTGACAAAGAGTTTACAGCAGCGGGACTGTTCAGGATTTGCACCTGATTCCCTTTTCACATCTATTGATGAACCAAATTCAACTGCAAAGATAACATATTTTTTATTCACTTTAAAGCCATCGCTAAATTTTTCTACTTCTTCAAGTCAAATGCTTGAATAAGTTAGAACA
>CALAVA010000314.1 GCA_937892025.1 uncultured Bacteroidales bacterium | reverse complement strand
TAGCACGTTCTTTATTTTGGAGTTGAGAACGTTCTTCCGTACAGAAAATCATAATTCCTGTAGGTTTATGGAATAATCTTGCTGCGGTTTCAACTTTGTTTACGTTTTGACCACCAGCACCACCTGATCTGGCTGTAGTTATTTCTACATCATTCATATTTAGATTAACTTCAACATCATCTACTTGAGGCATAACAGCAACCGTCGCTGTAGAAGTATGAACACGGCCTTGAGACTCTGTTGCTGGAACTCTTTGAACTCTGTGAACACCTGATTCATATTTTAACAAACCATAAACACCTTCACCTATCACATTAAATACAATTTCTTTAAAACCACCCATAGTACCCTCGGTAGAAGAAACCACATCTATTTTCCAATTCTTTGATTCACAATAATGTGAATACATTCTAAATAAATCTCCCGCAAAAATGCTTGCCTCATCGCCACCTGTACCTGCACGAATCTCCACAACAGCATTTTTGTTGTCTTGAGGGTCTGAAGGAATGAGCAATAAACGAATTTCTTCCTCCATCTTTTCACAATCTTCTGTCAATTGTGTCAATTCTTCTTTGGCCATTAGACGAAATTCTTCATCCTTTTCTGTCGCCAATACAGACTTTGCATTTTCTATATTATCTAAAATGTTTTTATATCGTTTATAGGCATCAACCACAGGCTGAAGGTCTTTATAGTCTTTGTTTAACTTGACATACCTTTTCATATCAGCAATGATATCAGGCTGGACTATTTGCTCGCCAATCTCCTGCCATCTCTGTCGAATAATTTCCAATTTGTCTAATAATGAATCCATATATTTTTACCTAAAATCATGCAAAGATAACACTTTTTTAGTTATCTTCAAATGACACAAATTCAAAGAATAAGCATATAAACCACAAATAGAAAGCATTATTTATACCATCTTATACATAGTCTATACGAAATTGTAGAGGCTATGGCTGTATTCTTTATTCTCAACAAGCCAACAAAGAATATAATATACAGAAATTCATCAAATTAACAAATAATAGAATGGGGTAATTCAAATTTGAATTAATAAAAAAAACATAAATATAAC
>CALAVA010000313.1 GCA_937892025.1 uncultured Bacteroidales bacterium | reverse complement strand
TGATGATTATTTCTTTATGTCAATGTATTGTTCATAAAGAAATAATCATCAGGCCATTTTAATCTATTGTACAAGCCTACCGCAACTTGGGTAATATCAAAGCGATAATAACTAGAACTTGTCTTGGCTGTTCCATAAGGTGAATAGCGGCTATGTGAAATACCAAGATTAAAGGCAATAGGTTTTTTGCCACCTATCCACGGCTCGGTAAAACTAAAACTATAACTTTGTACGGCATTAGAATACACCTGTACTCTAAAGCCGATGGATTGTCCGTCTCCGCTAGGAATAGGTGTCCATGCGTCTTTTTTGAATAATTTTTTTGTAGAAAAATTATTGAATGTAATGCCGACAGAACCATAAAATACTTTTGCACCCCAACCGAGAGACAATTCCAATTGGTCAGAAGAGGTTTCTTCCACAACATATTCTAAATCAACAGTACCGGTTTTCTCGTCTGCCTTGGGAATTACGTTCAGTTTTTCTTGAGCAAAATACCCCAATTGCAATAATTGTCTTTGAGAACGGATAATATCGCTACGGCTAAACACTTGTCCAGGTGTGGTTGCCAATTCTCGTAGTATCACATTGTCCGATGTCCGAGTATTACCTGAAATGGTTACTCGATTGATAGTTGCCTTATTTCCTTCTTTGATACGTATTTCTATATCAACAGAGTCATTTTCCACCAAAACCTCTACAGGAACAGCATAATAGAATAGATAACCCTCATCTAAATATAGTGAACTGACATCTGTATTGTTAGGATTGCCGTTTAGGTTGCTTTCTAATAAAACTGTGTTATATACATCTCCTTTAGAAATGCCCAAGATGGACGATAGCATTTCTGTGCTATATTTGGTGTTGCCTATCCAATTGATATTGCGAAAATAATAGCGTTTACCTTCTTCAATCTCAATATCAATGTTCATAGACCTATCGCCAATAAGGTAAATAGAATCTCTTTTTATGTAAGCGTCTCGATAACCGAGTTCTGCCAATTTTGACAATAGAGAAACTTTGTCATTTTCATATTTTTGTTGGTCAAATTTTGAGGCCTTAAATCGAAATCTCACCCTATCGGAAAAATAACCACCAAATAACTGGAGCATGTCTTTTCCTTTGTATTTGTCATGATTGCGAAAAAAATCAACAATGGCTGTGTCAAATTTTTCACCGGGTTGAAATAAAAATTTTGTTTTGGTTTCTTTCATGGCAGAACGTAATTTTGACCCATCAACTTCATTATTGCCGATAATGTTTATTGTCCCAACCTTTACTTTTTTCCCTTTATCAATAGATATTTCCAAAATGACAAACTTATTGTTTAGCGTATCCGCTCTTTCTACAATATTTGTTTTAACGTGAAAAAAACCTTTTTCTTTGTAATAATCTGTTATGACATTATTTACAATAGTTTTCAAATTTTCATTGACAATTCGTCCTTGTTGTAGATTAATTTTCTTTTCAAAATCTTCTATATCTGTCTTTTTTATCCCTTTATAGATAATAGAACTTAATCTTGGCACTTCTTCAAGGTAGATGTCCAAAAAGATAAGATTTCCTTCTATTTTGGTGGCACTGATTTGTATGTTGTTTTCAAACAACCCCATTTCAGATAGGCGTTGTATTGTTTTCTTTATTTTATCACCGGGAATTTGTATTTTGTCGCCTATAGAGAAATTTAAACTTCGTAGGTCACATTTGCCTGTTCCGCTAAAAGTTATTCCTCCAATTTCATATTCTTTGGGAGAATTGTAATCTATGTTGATATTTCTTTGACCTTCCAATGTTACTTGGGCTTGCAAAACATTGATACTACTAAACAATAGTAGTAAAAAGAATATCAACCTTTGTAATTTTTTATAGATCAACATATCTATTTAACGAGAATGACTTGTAAATATTATTTGTTGTTTGTGATTTGTTCACTTGTTTTTCCAAATCTTCGTTCTCTTTTTTGGTAATCGGCAATGGCTTTCCATAATTCTTCTTTAGTAAAATCAGGCCAATAACAATTGGTAAAGTATAATTCTGCGTATGCCAATTGCCATAAAAGAAAATTGCTGATTCTATATTCTCCGCTTGTTCTAATTAAAAGGTCTGGGTCATTATTCGGGTCAGTAAGTAGGTATTGACCAAATAACTCTTCATTGATATTGTCAAGGTCAATTTTATTGGCTAAAATGTCTGTAACCATATTTTTGGCAGCGTTTGTAATTTCCCAACGAGAACCATAACTTATGGCAACTTGTAATAAGAGATTGGTATTGTTAGCGGTTGCTTGTTCCACTTTCCTTAAAGAGGTCAAACATTCTTGATTTAAAAGTGAAAGGTTTCCAATGACTTTGAATGCAATTTTATTTTCTTGTAAGTTAGGCAGTTCTTCTTCGCAAGCTTTGATAAACAAATTCATCAGCCCTTCTACTTCATCTTTGGGGCGGTTCCAATTTTCAATAGAAAAAGCATATATGGTTATACATTTCACTCCGCATAATATAGCACCTTTTAATGTTTCTCTTACGGCAATGGCACCTTGTTGATGACCGAATAAGCGAGGTTGATTTTTTTGTTTCGCCCAACGTCCGTTGCCGTCCATAATGAGAGCGATATGCTTGGGAATAACCCCTGTTTTTATTTCATCAAGCAACGATGACATCTAAAAAAGTGTTTAGTTATTTTCTTTTCGGCAGATGTTTAGTGTTTTTAGACCGTAATGGCGAAGAACAATTTTTAATAACATCTGATATTTTAAATGAAAAATTAAGGGTTAGAAAAGAATACCAATCATTGGCATTATTAGTTTTTCTTGCCGTTCCAGCCTTATGATAATCTGGAATGGAGTTGCCTTCACTATCTGTTGTTACGGCTGTTGTCCTATCTGATAAATCTGCTATTAGTTGAGAACGATATTCTATCAATAAATCTCGGTCAACATAATAACCGCCAACATCATCAAGATAATCTGTAAAGGTATATCTAAAACCCCATTCTACACCAATACAATAATATTGAAGAAAATTGATGCGTATGCCTATACCAAAGGGAATGGCAACATTTGTTAGGGAATATCTTTTTTTGTCATAGGTGTTGCCATAACTATCAGTTTGATTTAGCCCTTGACCTTCAGTGCCGAGTGCTTGAAGATCATACCATTTCCCATTATATTCAGATTGAGGATTAAAGGCAAAAACAGAAATGCCTGCAAAAAGGTATGGACTAATACAATTTTTTCCTTGTTCATTATACAATTTCAAAAAATTAATTTCCATTTGTGCAGACAATTCAGATAAATTGGAACGAAAATTTAGATTACGTTCTGTTGTGCCTGTTTTTGCATCATCAGCATATAAACCACCAAAGAGTGCCGTTGCTTTAAAAGCAAAACGAGGATTTATGTTGTAACGGAATAATAATCCTCCAGCAAATCTTGAACCTTGAAAAAGACCTTTAGGATTTAAATCACCCAAATAAAACGATGTTCCCGCACATATTCCAATTTCCGATGATTGACTTTTGACAAGCCCTATGGTAAGAAATGTAAGAATAAATATGAAATATCGTTTCATGGGATATTTTAGAATAAGTATTTTGCCTATCTGCGACGGCTGTTTATAACGTAACTAAATCCTAATTCTACCAAAAAGAAAGCATCTTTATATAAAGCGTTCCCTCTAATTTGTCCAGGAGCAAATGAATTGCCTGTGCCTGTTGCAAAATATTCTGCCATTTCTGCTTTTTTTACATCATTAGTTTCGGCCAATACTTGATCTTTTATGGCAGAAGTGGAGAAGAATGTTGTACTAACATCGTCCAAATAGTCTGTAGTAGTTAAATGCATTGAGGCTTCTATTTTCATGGCAAATGAAGGGGTAAAAAGACGTTTTATACCCAAGCCTAAAACTCCACTGCCTTGAATTACAGAAGGCTTTTTTCTTGTATTCAACAACCCTTGTCCTTCAGTGTATAATTTATTTAAAGAATACCATTTGCCATCTGTGTATTTTCCTTTGCAATCCCACCAAAACATTCCACCTTGCAAAAAGACATACATAGAAAATGGTACGCCTGATTTTACACTAGTGGTTTTGTAGTTTCTCCTTCCGCCACGGAAAGAAGAGTTTTTGAATGCTGACATTGTTTGCTTGAGAAAATAAAATTCAACACCTGCAGTCAATTCAACAACATCAGAAACGCGAGATATATTTCTTGCATTTCTTGTTTCTGCTTTAGCAAAGGCATCTGCTGAATTTAATCTCGTATAAGCCAAATCTGCTTTAAATGCAAGTCCAACATAGGTGTTTTTATTTTGGGTAAAAGAATATCCTAAAGAATAAACAGGAGCCATCGCTTGATAATCAAAATCTCTCAAACCATGAGAACCTGTTTTGGCAGAACCTCCCAAATCTCCCAATATACTTGAAAAACCTACGGAAAAAGATAACATGTGTTGTGGACCAACCCATTTCTGTGCAGATACACATGTTGTGATACTCAAAAGTAACACAAGTAATCTAAAAGTTAAATGCTTTTTCATTTTATTTTAAAGAATAAAATTTATTTTTTTTTAAGATTAATTATTTAATTTTGCAAAGGTATAATTTTTTTTTTGAAAAAAAAATATATTTGTAATATTTTTATAGAAAACAAAAAACAAATTTTCAAATAATCTCTGCTTCTAAATCAAAAGCATTTGCTCCAATTATTTTTGCCGTATAAAAAGAACCAACTTGTATATTGATGTTCGTAGAGGTTTGAATTATAGTGGTATTGTCTACTTCTGGGGAGTCAAATTCTGTGCGTCCGACAGCATATTTGTCATTGATTTCATCAATAATGATTTGTTGGGTTTGACCAATTTTTTGTTGATTTTTATGCCAAGAAACATTATGTTGAATGTCCATAATTTGTTCTTGTCTTTTGATTTTTTCTTTGGTGGAAATCTTGTCAGTAAGGTGTTTGGCAGCAGGGGTGTTTTCTTCATGAGAATAAGTGAAAACACCTAATCGGTCAAAATAACCTTCTTGCACAAAATCAGCCAATTGTTGAAAATCTTTTTTTGTCTCATTGGGAAAACCGACAATGAGAGAGGTGCGTAGGGCGATGTCTGGAATTTTAGATTTGATAGTATCCAATAGTTTGCGTATTTCATCGCCTGTTATTTTTCTGTTCATTTGTTGCAAAACAGAATCGCTAATATGTTGTATTGGAATATCCAAATAGTGGCAAATATTGGGATGTTCTTTTATAATGTCTAATAATTGTAGTGGAAATGAATTGGGGTAAAGATAATGTAGGCGAATCCATTTCAAAGCATCTATTTTTGCCAAAGTATCCACCAAAGTAGGAAGTTGTAGATTTTTTTGAAGGTCAAACCCATAAAACGAGAGATCTTGTGCCACCAAAATCAATTCCTTTACCCCTTGGTCTGCTAAAATTTCTGCTTCTTGTTTAAGGGTAGGTATCGATTTTGAAATCTGTTTGCCACGTATTTGTGGAATTGCACAAAATGCACATTGATGAGAACAACCTTCTGAAATCTTTAAATAAGCATAATGTTGTGGAGTCGCCGTTTTTCGATTGAGGAGTTTTTCAGGGAAAAAAGTTGCTTCCATAAAGTGCAAGATACTTTCCAAAGCATTGCTACCAAAAACTGCATCCACTTCTGGAATTTCTTTTATTAAATCATTTTTGTATCTTTCTGCCAAACAACCATATACAATTAATACTTGAATTTTATGGTCGTTTTTCAGTTGCACACATTCTAAAATTTTGGCAATGGATTCTTCTTTGGCATCGAGGATAAAACCACAAGTGTTGATAATGGTAATCGGTTGAGGGGCTTTGCTCTCATGATATACTTTAAAATCATTTATTTCTAATTGATGGGCTAATTGTTCGGAGTCCACCAAGTTTTTAGAACAACCCATGGTGATGATGTTCACCTTGCGTTCAATGAGGGGATTTTTATGAATGGATTTTTTGTTGGCCATTAAGAAATTGATAGTAGCCATACTATTTTTTTGTTTTGTCAATCAGTGTTTGGGATATTTGTCCATGTGTGTATTTTACACGATAATATACCTCGCCGTTTTCTTTATATGATGACCATGTTCCCACTTTTTCCATATTTTTATATTGCCCTTCGTTTTGTTTGTTGCCGTTAGGGAAATATTCCACCCATTTTCCGTTAGGTAAATTATTGGCAAAAGATTGTTTGCGTTGTATGTTGCCATTTCTGTCATAAAAAAGCCAAGTTCCATCCCTTTTATTAATAGTATATTTGCCTTTATTTAAAGGTATGCCAAGTTCGCTAAATGTTTCCCATACACCTTGTTTTTCATCTTTTTGAAACGTGCCTTTTTCTTTTATTTTTCCTGTAGCCCAATAGGATATATGTTGTCCGTTTCGTAAGTTTTTCAGATATTCAGTTTTGTAAGATAGTGTACCAGAAGTGTACCATCCTTGCCAGAGGTTGCACATTTTTCCATTACAAAAATATCCTTCGGTTTCTTTTTTGCCAGATTCATACCAAGCCGTCCATAATCCGTCTTCTTTATCATCAGAAAAATTGCCTTCACGTTGTTTTTTGCCAGATTCATACCAAGCCGTCCAAATGCCGTTACGTTTTCCATCTTTAAAATCGCCTTGTTTCCATTTCTCTCCTGTTTCGTAATAATATATCCAAGTACCATCTTGTTGCCCATTGATAAAATTTCCACTACTTCCAAGTTGTCCATTGTTGTAATAAAAGAGCCATTTCCCATTCTGTTGGCCTGCAGTTAATTGACCATTCATTTCAATTTGTCCGTTGGAATAATACCAAGTTGCTTCTCCTTCTATTTCACCGTGAACATAATTGCCAACAAAAGAAAGTTGTCCATTAGGGTGGTATTCTTTGCAAATACCTTCTATTAAATCGTTTTTATAGGTACACGTTTTGCTTTCTTGACCATTAATATGAAAAAACACCCAAGAACTATCTTTTTTATAATCAGAAAAATAGCCAATACATTCTTTTTCACCGCTTTCATACCAAGATTTGAACACTCCTGTTTGAGGATAATATTCTGATTGTAGTTTTCCACTAATGTACCATGCTTGCCATTTTCCTATTTTTTGTCCATGTATAAATTCTCCTTGCATGGCTTTTTGTCCATTGGTATGATAATATGTCCACAAACCATTTTCTTTTTCAGCAACAAAGACACCTTCACTTTTTTTATTGCCGTTTTCCCAATAAAAAATGGTGCGGTCTTGAGCGTTTGCTAACACAAAAATGTAGAGAAATATAAAAATGAATGTTTTTTTCATGATGATTAGCATTTATTCTTCATTTGCAAAATATAATTGATAGAACTGCATTCCCATTTCTTCATCAAAGCCTCTTTTGATAAAATCTCGTTTGCCGTGTACATAGACATGAAAGTTCTTATCCAATTTGATAACACTTTTCATAATTTTTTGTGTTTTTTTGACGGCATTTGGTGAAATGCCAAATTCTTCATCTAAATGAATGCCTTTTGAACGTTCAAAATTGTTTTTGAATGATTTAAAATTATCAATAATATCTTCTTGTTGAATAACGCATTCTGAGAATTTTTCCAATGAGAAATCATCGTTTTCTTTGAAAAACTCCATAGACCGATTTAGTAAATCTGCTTGTTGGTCTTTGGTGATGTTATATTGTTGGGGAAGTTGGTTTCTGACAAAATCATGGCACATGTTCATCACTTGTTGTGTTTGGAAAAATTCATCTTCATTTTGTTGGAGCCCCAAAAAAGAATCTATCCAATAAAACGCATTGTCGCCACGTGTAGCCTTATCAAAAGCAACGACAATACAGCCATTTGTCCTCTCTATATTAAAAGCAAGGCAACCTTTGTCTATTTTTTCAAAACCATTGCCACTTTGCAGTTGTATGTTTAATTGGCTGTTTTCTATTGTGGTTTGAAGAAAAATCTCTTTTTTTTCAATTTTAAACAAACCTACAGCATCTACCAATTGTCCATCGTAGCAACAATTTTTAAATTTGATGACATAAAATTCTCCCTTGGTGATGTTTTCACTTAAACTCATCGCATACAATGATTTTGCCAACAATACAGATTGTGGATAAAGTAAATTGTCGTTATCCATAATGGAGGTTATCAACTGATATGTTGAGTTTTGTTCTCCATTTATATCATTTTTAAAATGATAATAAGCCTCATTTTTGAATGGTGAAATAAAAAAATCAGTTAGGTCGGCATTTATTTCGTTTGGAATAGATAAAACATCAGGA
>CALAVA010000312.1 GCA_937892025.1 uncultured Bacteroidales bacterium | reverse complement strand
CTGAGAAGCAAATCCGTATATTCTTCAAGAGTATGAATAAAAATATCCTCTCCATTATGTTCCATTTTTATTCCCAATCGTCTAAAGACTTCTGGAATAATTCCGAGATGTTCGTAGGCGACATTTTTAATGGTAATTTCAGATTTTGTAATAGCGGCCATACCAATAAAACTACCTATTTCTATCATATCAGGCAACAATCTATGCGAACAACCATGCAAATAGTCAACTCCTTCTATTGTCAGCAAATTGGATCCGACTCCAAAAATCTTTGCTCCCATACGATTAAGCATAGTACAGAGTTGATAAATATAGGGTTCACAAGCAGCGTTGAAGATAGTAGTCTTACCTTTTGCTAATACAGCAGCCATAATAATATTTGCCGTACCTGTAACCGAGGCTTCATCCAAAAGCATATAAGTTCCTATCAATTGTTCTGCCTCTACCTTATAGAGCATTTGTTGAACAGAATAATCAAATTTTGCACCTAATTTTTGTAGCCCAATAAAATGTGTATCCAGACGTCTCCTACCAATCTTATCTCCCCCCGGACTAGGTGCTGCTCCTTTATGAAAACGTCCCAACAATGGACCAAGAATCATAATAGACCCTCGCAAGGCATTTGCTTTTTGAACAAATTCCTTACTTTCCATATACTGAAAATCCAATTTTTCTGCCTGAAAAGTATAAGTATCTGCGTTCAGTTGTTCCACTTTAACGCCCATTCCCTTAAACAATTCTATCAAACGATTGATGTCATTAATATTGGGAATATTTGATATAGTAACTTTTTCTGGCGTAAGCAATGTGGCACACAAAACCTGCAAGGCTTCATTTTTTGCACCTTGTGGAACTAATTCTCCCTTTAGTCTATGACCTCCATATATTTCAAAACTACTCATTTTCTTGTTTTTTAATTTAACAATAAATGTTTCTTTGTATAAACATATTGTTCACAAAATTTGCCTATATCCACATGTTCAGGCAACATCAGTTCAATTTCTCCTGATTTAAAATTTGTTATTTTAAATCTGATACTACCACCGTCATGTTTTCGTTTGGTTTTATTCACTATCGTCAATAAAGATTCTACATATTCAGAAGTAACTTCATCGGCCAAAAGCGATATTGTTATTCCTTTTGCTTGCTTATCCACCACGTCTTCCAATAAGGTAGCATTGACAACTTTAAATTTATAATCTGCAATATTTTCTCCATAATCAGATTTTTTGTCGGCATTATAATTCAATGTGGTTTTTATCTCCATAGCCAACAAAATATTGGGTATGCAAAGATGTTTGAATTTCAAATAATCTTCTCTATACAAGGAAAACTCTTTTGTTCCTGTCTTATCTTCTATAGTAAGTGTAGCATATTCTTCATTTTTTTGGTTTTTCCTTATATTCACTTTTGTAACCATACCAGCAATACAAGCAGGATGTGTTTTAAATAGTTTTAGCATCTGTACATCATCTAACTCTGCAATGGTATTTTTGTAGAAGGATTTTATTTCCATTTCATAATCATTAAGTGGGTGTCCAGAGATAAAAAATCCGGTTACATCTCTTTCTTTCATCATTTTTTCCAAAGACCCCCACGGCTGACAATCAGGAAATTGTATCAATTCTGCATTATCTTCGCTTGCAGAATCAAAAAGCGTAGTCTGTTTCATCAATTTGGTTTGTTGATAAGAAGTAGCATATTTCATCATTTTTTCTAAGAATGTTGTTCCTTTAGACTCTTCAAAAAATTGTTCACGATGATTATCTCCCAATCCGTCAAATGCACCTGCATAGACTAATGATTCCAATGCTTTTTTACCACAAGACCTCAAATTGATACGTTGTAGAAAATCAATGGTAGAACGGTATGTTCCGTTTGCATCTCTTTCATTTATAATATCTTGTGCAGCGGTTTCCCCTACTCCTTTTATAGAGGCCATACCAAAACGTATCTCACCATATTTATTCACGGTAAAATAGGCATCAGACTCATTGATATCTGGCCCAAGAACTTTGATATTCATTTGTTTACAATCCGCAATAAGTTTGGTAATATCCTTAACTTCTTTTGCATTGGTCAAGTTGGCAGCCATAAATTCGGCGGGAAAATGTGCTTTCAGATAAGCCGTCTGATAGGCCACCCAAGAATAACAAGTAGCATGACTTTTGTTGAAAGCATAAGAGGCAAATTTTTCCCAGTCTGCCCAAATTTTCTCCAATATTTTTTGGTCATGTCCATTGGCTTTTCCGCCTTCGAGAAAACGTTCTTTCAATTCAAGCATTTTATCTATCTGCTTTTTGCCCATCGCCTTTCTAAGGTTGTCGCTCTGACCTCGTGTAAAATTGGCTAACAAACGCGACAAGAGCATGACCTGCTCTTGATAAACAGTTACCCCATAAGTATCTTTTAAATATTGCTCCATAATGGGAATATCATATTCTATTGCTTCTTTTCCGTGTTTACGAGCAATAAAAGAAGGAATATAATCCATTGGTCCCGGACGATACAAAGCGTTCATAGCAATCAAATCCTCAAATTTGGTAGGTTGTAAATCTTTGAGATACTTTTGCATACCATCAGATTCAAACTGGAAAACGCCTATGGTATCTCCTCTACTGAACAATTGATAAACGAGTTCATCATCAATAGGAATGCTGTCAATATCAATGTTTTCCCCTTTTGAATGTTTAATTATATTAATGGTATCCTTAATAATGGACAATGTTCTCAAGCCCAAAAAATCCATTTTGATAAGCCCCACTGACTCTATCACTGTTCCTTCATATTGGGTAACATATATCTTTTTCCCCTTATCGGTAATTTGTCCTATCGGCACATGGTTTATCAAGTCATCGGCTCCGATAATTACCCCACAAGCATGCACACCGGTCTGCCTGATAGTTCCATCTAACTGTTGTGCATAATATAATATAGAAGCGACTTCTTTTGCGGCTTTGGCGTCTGCTGCAGTAGCATATTGAGTATTAGAATCCATTATTTTTTTCAATTCTGGAACTAATTCTAAACAATTTTTCACTGTTACGGGCGGAGATTTCTTTGTTTTACTATCTTCAGGAAACTTATCAGGGACATAACTAACTATTTTATTGACTTGTTCCAATGGATAATCTTGAATACGGGCAACGTCTTTAATACTTGATTTGGCAGCCATTGTCCCGTAGGTAATAATATGAGCCACTTTTCCCTGACCATATTTTTGTGTTACCCATTCCAACACACGATCTCTGCCTTTATCATCAAAATCTATATCTATATCAGGCAGGGAAATTCTATCTGGATTCAAAAAACGTTCAAACAGCAAATCGTATTTTAAGGGGTCTATATCGGTAATATGCAAACAATATGCCACCACAGACCCCGCTGCAGACCCACGCCCGGGACCGACAGAAACCCCCATAGCTCTTGCTGCTGCTATAAAATCTTGCACAATCAAAAAATACCCCGGAAAACCCATGTTCTTGATGGTATTTAATTCAAAGTCTATACGTTCTTGTATGTCTGTAGGAATATCTTCCCCATATCGGGAATAAGCACCTTCCATAGTCAATTGTCTCAAATAATCGGCTTCCAATTTCACACGATATACTTTATCATAACCGCCCATTTTTTCTATTTTTCCCTTGTCTTTGGGGTCGGGTTCAAATTCGGCTTGCAAATCCTCATGTGAATATTTTGCATGATAGGATTCTTCTGTTCCAAAATCGGTAGGAATATCAAAAGCAGGCATCATCGGTGCTTGATTGAGAGAATATGTTTCTACTTTATCTACAATCTTCATCGTATTTTCCAATGCTTGTGGAACATCTGAAAAAATGGCATACATCTCCTCTGGAGATTTCAACCATTCTTGTTTGGTATATCTCAATCGATTTTCTGCATCAAATTTGGCATTAGTGCTAACACATATCAGTCTATCATGAGCCTCACCGTCCTCCTCTCTAACAAAATGCACATCATTAGTGGCAATAACATCAATACCCAACTCTTCAGCGATGGATATTAATATAGGATTTTGAGCACTCTGTTTTTCATATACATCTTTTTTTCCATTGGGTTTATCCGTTTGATGTCGTTGGATTTCTATATAAAAATCATCTCCAAAAACAGACTTGTACCATTTAGCAGTCTCTTTTGCACCCTCAATATTTCCCACCTCAATTTTACGATTTAATTCACCTGCCAAACATGCGGAAGCCACAATAAGACCTTCATGGTATTTTTGCAGCAATTCTCTATCTATACGTGGGTGGTTATAAAAACCTTCGGTATAACCAAAGGAAATAATTTTGCATAAATTTTTATAACCTACTTCATTTTTTGCTAACAAAATAAGGTGGTAACCGCTCATGTTTTCCTTGCCCTTAACCACCAAACGGCTACCTTCTGGATTGCTTGAAGTTTGTTTAGCCACATAGGCTTCACAACCGAAAATTGGTTTAAACAATTGTCCTGAAAGCGATGCAATTTGCTTTTCCAAATCCTCTTGTTGTTCAGGATTTTCCTCCATTTGATGTTTTAAGGTTTTTATTTTGTCCTTTATTTTTCCATTATATTTATTGGAAACATCAAAAAACTCTTTTATACCATACATATTTCCATGGTCTGTCAAGGCCATGGCATACATTCCATGGGCTGTTGCCTCATTTATCAAATCAGGTATTTTGGACAAACCATCCAAAATGGAATATTGAGAGTGTACATGTAGATGTGTAAACCTTGTCATAAAATGCTCTTGTTTGTTGTTACAAAAATATTATTTTTTTTCTAAATAAAATCCATTTATTTATTTTTTTTGTTATAGTTTTTTTTAGGTGAAGGCTATCTATTCACCCTTATGCAATTATGCTATGCAGATATGCCATAGTGTTGCAAAAAAACTATATGATTCTCCAAAGAGTTTTTTAGAAAAATTCTTATAGTAACAATAATGGTAAATATATAAAAATGCAATAAAATGCCTATTTCAAACGTTTTCAAGAAAAAAAATATTTTATGAAATCAAAGACATGTTTCTGTTTTATTTTATTCATTTTATGTAATATATCTCTTTTTTCCCAAAAGAACTATCCTTGTGAATTAGAATTATCTTCAAAGGCGGATAAACTCTATAAACAAGGACGAAAAGCTCAAGAAAAAGGGGATAATGACAAAGCGAGTTCATTATTCAAAGCCGCTATTGAGGTTCAAGATGATTGGGCGGCACCCTATTATAGTTTGGCTATGCAAACGATAAGAAAAATAGAACGAAGCGAAGAACAAAACTCGTCTCTATTTAAGACAGCTATCAATTATTTTGAAAAAGTTGTCAATATCTGTCCTGAATACAACCATGAGGCTTACTTACATCTTGGAAAATTATATTATTCCATAGAAAATTATAGTGAGGCGGTCAAATATTTGGAAATATTTATGGAAGACCCTGATAAGATAAAAAAAGCCACTCAATACGATGAGGCAGAATGGTTTTTGAGTTATTCTAAAGCCTATGAACAATTATATGGCAATCCTGTTCCATTTGCTCCTCAGCCTGTTGCGGGTTTATCCACGTCCAATGATGAATATTTGGCACGGCTTTCTCCAGACGAAGAATACATGCTCTATTCTCGCCGAACGATAAATGCACCGAACAACAAAATTCATACTTCAAAAAAAATAACAGAAACTTTCACCATAAGCCAACGCATAGCAGGCGATAGTTTTACCGTGGGGACACCTATGCCAAGTCCTCCTTTCAATATTACAGAAAACGAAGGTAGCCCAACCATAACTTTAGACAATAAATATTTGGTCTTTACACGTTGTGCCAATATTCCACTAGGTGAAAGCCATGAAATATACTATAATTGTGATTTGTATTATTCCGAATGGACAACAGCCAAAAACCTAGGTAATTTAATTAATCGCAAGGACTCATGGGAGTCTCAAGCCAGCATATCCCCAGATGGGAAAGTCTTATTTTTTGCAAGCGACCGACCCGGTGGCACTGGGGAAAATTACAATACAGACATTTACTTTTCACTCAGAGATGCTAACGGGAATTGGCAAAAAGCCCAAAATTTAGGTCCCATTATCAACACACCCGGCAACGAGCGTTCCCCTTTTATACATAGTGATGGGAAAACCCTCTATTTCTCTTCAAACGGACACGTAGGCATTGGCGGATACGATGTTTTCTTTTCTCGTCAGTCAAACGCAGGCACTTGGCAACGACCACAAAACATTGGCTATCCCATCAATACCGAAAAAGACGAAGTGGGTATGTTTATCAATACAATGGGAGACAAAGCCTATTTTTCTACAAATGCAATCAGTGGAAACTATGACATCTGCCAATTTGACCTTTATCAAGAAGCCCGCCCACAATCTGTAATGCTTATAAAAGGTCAAATTAACAATATCTCCTCCTCTGTCAATCAAGCAGAAAATACAATTATTGAATTGAAAAACCTCAAAAACAAAACGACAGAAAAAATTAACATCAATGAAAAAACGGGTAAATATGCCGTTATTATAAAAGACACAACCACAGACCATTTGCTTACCGTTAAACAAAAAGGCTATGTCTATGAGGCAAAATATATCAGTGCCAAAATGATCATAGATTCTAATAGACATATCAACAATATAGATTTTTCCATGCAAAGTATAGAAAAAGGGGAATCGTATAAAATCAATGACATCAACTTTGCGACTAATTCATACGAACTCACCTCTGCCTCCTCACTTGTCTTGGAAGTTTTGATTGAATTTTTACAAGACAATCCAAGCATTAATATTGAGATACAAGGACATACTGATAATATTGGGAAAAGGGAAGACAATATGATTCTTTCTGAAAACCGTGCAAAAGCCGTTTATGAATATCTTATAAGTAATGATATAAATCCTAAAAGATTGTCATACAAAGGTTTTGCGGACACTCGCCCTATTGCTAATAATGCCACCGAAAAAGGGCGTGCCTTGAATCGTAGAACCGTTTTTGTCATTTTAAACGAATAAACTCGCTGTTCTATGAAAAAAGAACTCCTATTTTTTGTTTTTTCTTGTTTGAATTTCATTTATGTTTTTATTTTCCATTTTTCTTTGACACACAAATACAAATAGTTGATAATAAACATTATAAAATTTTACGAAACAATCATTTATTTTGAAATAATTTTTTAATTTTGCAGAAAATTCTTGATAATAAATTAGAATAAAAATCAAATAATACACAGTAATGAAAACAGCACATAATTTTAACGCAGGTCCTTGCGTATTGCCCAAAGAGGCAGTAGAATCAACAATCAATGCAATTCGTAATTTTGACAACACAGGCATCGGTTTGATGGAAATCTCACATCGTACTCCGGGTTGGGAAAGAATTATGGAAGAAACTCGTCAATTGTGGCGTGAGTTGTTGCACATACCGGCAGAATATGAAGTTTTGTTTCTTGGTGGTGGTGCAAGCACTCAATTTTTCACTGTTCCGGCTAACTTGTTAAACAAAAAAGCTGCTTATCTTCAAACAGGTGTTTGGGCAAAAAAATCCGCAAAAGAAGCCAAAAATTTCGGTCAGGTAGAAATTGTTGCATCTTCTGAAGACAAAACTTATAGTTATATTCCAAAAGGTTGGACTGTTCCTGCTGATGCTGATTATTTCCACATCACAACAAACAACACCATCTATGGAACCGAAATTTGCAAAGATTTTGCTGCTAATGAAATCAACAATGTTATGTTGGTTGCCGATATGAGTTCTGATATAATGAGTCGCCCTGTTGATGTTACCAAATATGGTCTTATCTATGGTGGTGCTCAAAAGAACGTTGGTCCTGCTGGGGTTACTTTTGTCATTGTTCGTAAAGATATTTTGGGAAAAATTACCGATCGTCAATATATGAACCCACTTCCAACAATGGTTGATTATCGCACTAATGCAGCAGAAGAAGCTAAAAACATATCTATGTTTAACACTCCTCCTGTATTGCCAATTTTTGTTATGCACGAAACATTAAAATGGGTAAAAGATACCATTGGTGGCGTTGAAAATATGAACAAAATCAACCTAAAAAAATCTAGTATGCTCTATGAAGAAATAGACAGAAACACAATGTTCCGTGGTACTGTTGAATGCAAAGAAGACCGTTCTATCATGAACCATTGTTGGGTTATGGCAGAAGGCAAAGAAAACCTTCAAGACGCATTTATGGCATTTGCAAAAGAACGCGGCATGGTCGGCATTAAAGGACACCGCTCCGTTGGCGGATTCCGTGCATCATTGTACAATGCTTGTCCAGTAGAATCTGTTGAAGCACTTGTCGCTTGTATGCAAGACTTTGAAAAAGCAAACAAATAATTGATTATTCAATTTCATTCATACTATTGTTTGTGTAATTTTAAAATTATACAAACAATAGTATTTTTATAAATTCAGTTAAAGACTCCTAAAACCTAATAAATATGATACAACGCATTCAAACACTATTGCTTTTTGTGGCTGCTGCTTGCCTAATTGTTGCTTGTTTTATTCCTATCGGGACAATAACAACAGACAGTGTTTATTATAGTTATACAACATGGACTTTGCACGAAAACGTTCCCGATGGACAAACCATATATTCTACCTTTATTATCGGCATATTGGATATTATTTTGGCAACATTAGGATTAGTATGTATTTTTCTATACAAAAAACGTATGGTACAATCCAAAATATGTATGGCAGCCGTTTTGTTAAACCTCATTTTGGTTGTTCTTATGTTGTGGGTTTATCCTGATATAGTTTTTGCAAAAGGTTCTGTTTTTGCTAATCAGTCTTTATCAACCCAATACACAATAGGAGCATTTTTGCCTATCGTTTCCATAGCCTTATTTTATTTTTCTAACAAATGTATAATCAATGATGAAAAAAAAGTAAGGGCGGCAGATAGACTTCGTTAAAAACACAAGATGAATTTCAAACTACACGCTCCATTTAAACCATCAGGCGATCAACCCACTGCCATCAATGAATTAGTATTAGGGATAAAACAAAACACCCAACACCAGACATTATTGGGCGTAACTGGGTCTGGTAAGACATTTACTATTGCTAATGTATTGGCGGCCATCAATCGTCCAACATTAGTATTAAGCCATAACAAAACATTGGCAGCACAATTGTATAGCGAATTTAAAGATTTTTTTCCTGAAAATGCTGTAGAATATTTTGTTTCTTATTATGATTATTACCAGCCAGAAGCCTATATTCCTACCACCAATACTTATATAGAAAAAGACTTAGCCATCAACGAAGAAATTGATAAAATGCGTCTTTCAGCCACCTCTGCCCTATTGTCTGGTCGCAGAGATGTTATTGTTGTGTCTTCTGTTTCATGTATTTACGGCATTGGCAATCCTGAAGAATTTTCTAAAGGCACCACAGAGGTGAAAGTGGGACAACAAATATCTCGAAATGTTCTCCTGCGAAAATTTGTCAGCAGTCTATATGCACGTACCGATTTAAACTTAGAACGCGGAAAATTTAGGGTAAATGGTGATACGATAGATATTTTTCCTGCATTTGGCGATACGGCATACAGAATATTATTTTGGGGCGATGAGATAGATGCAATTTCCGCCATAGACCCCATTTCTTCTAACAAAATTGAAAATTTGAACAATGTCATTATCTATCCTGCCAATATTTTTGTAACCTCCCAAGAAACAATCAACCAAGCTATCAAAGAAATTCTACTTGATTTGAAAATACAAGTGGATTTTTTTCAAGAAACAGGAAGATATTTGGAAGCAAAACGTTTGGAAGAACGCGTGAACTACGATGTTGAAATGATTAAAGAATTAGGTTATTGTTCAGGCATTGAAAACTACTCCAGATACTTTGACCGCCGTCCGCCCCATTCTCGCCCATTCTGTTTGTTAGACTATTTTCCAAAAGATTTCTTAACAGTTATAGACGAGAGCCATGTTACAGTTCCTCAAATTAGAGGAATGTACGAAGGCGACCGTTCCAGAAAAACTAACTTAGTGGAATATGGTTTTAGATTACCTTCTGCCTTGGATAATCGCCCACTTAAATTTGATGAGTTTTCTCAACTGACAGGACAAACAATTTATATTTCAGCGACACCTGCTGATTTTGAACTCCAAAAGTCAAATGGAGTTGTTGTTGAACAAGTGGTTCGCCCTACAGGATTATTAGACCCTATTATAGAAGTTAGACCTTGTATCAATCAAGTTGATGATTTGTTGGAAGAAATTGATAAGATTGTTTCTCAAAAAGAACGTGTTTTAGTTACTACACTAACCAAAAGAATGGCAGAAGACCTAAGCAAATATTTGATTCGTTTGGATATCAAGACAAAATATATTCATTCTGATATTGATACAATGGAACGAGTAGAAATACTCCACCAATTGCGAGAGGGAATTATTGATGTATTAGTCGGCGTAAACCTCTTGCGAGAAGGTTTGGACTTGCCAGAAGTATCACTTGTTGCCATTTTAGATGCCGACAAGGAAGGTTTTTTGCGTTCAGAGCGTTCTTTAACACAAACGGCAGGCCGTGCAGCAAGAAATGCCAACGGAAAAGTCATTTTCTATGCAGATAAAATTACCAAATCTATGCAAGCAACTATTGACACAACCAACAAACGAAGAGAAAAACAAATGGCCTATAACATCAAACACCATATTATTCCAAAAACCATAAAGAAAAATATCACCTCATCGGCATTTTCTGTAGATTTGGATAACAAAATCTTAAACAGCGGAACCCAACATCAAAATCAGCCTCCAAAAATCAAAGATAGTAAAGAAAAACCACTACATCTTCTCAATGCCAAAGAATTAGACAATTTGATTCTATCCAAGACCAAAACATTGGAACAAGCAGTAAAAGAATTGGATTTTCTTCGTGCAGCAGCACTTCGCGATGAACTGAACCTATTAAAAGAACAGAAAAAAAAGACCAAAACGAAACTGCAAGACTAAAACATTAGACCATTGTTACTATATAAAATTATTATTTTGATTTTTACATAATTACATAATTTTCATAAAAAAAAGGCATTTTATCACCTTTCCGTACTCTCTTTTTCTGTATTTTTGCAATTTATCTGCTGTATTAGAAATAAAACACTATAGTTTTTTTTAATTTAGGACATAAAAACAAAATCATGGAAATAAATACATTAAACGCCATTTCCCCACTTGATGGTCGCTATTACAAAGTTGTGGAAAATTTGTCGGATTATTTTTCCGAATATGCTTTGATAAAAGCACGTATACATGTTGAAATTGAATATTTTATTGCTTTATGTACTATCCCTTTACCGCAATTAAAGGGTTTTGACAAAGAGCAATTTGAAAATCTACGCCATATTGTCAAAAATTTCACCACTGACGATGCATTAAGAATTAAAGAAATAGAAAAAACTACCAATCATGATGTAAAAGCGGTAGAATATTTTCTTAAAGAAGAATTTGACAAACTAAACATTGGTAAATATAAAGAATTTATCCACTTTGGTCTAACTTCTCAAGATATCAACAATACGGCGGTTCCTTATTTGATGTTTACATTTCATAAACATATCTATAGACCAATGTTGTTGAAAGTGATTGACACCATTTTTGCTAAGGCTATTGAATGGAAAGATGTTCCTATGTTGGCTCATACACATGGACAACCCGCCTCTCCAACTTCATTGGGAAAAGAATTTTATGTTTTTGTAGAAAGATTAAACAATCAACTGCAATTGCTTGATAAAATTCCATTTTGTGGAAAATTTGGTGGAGCCACTGGCAATTTCAATGCCCACCATGTAGCCTATCCCAATATTGATTGGCAAAAATTTGGGAATGAATTTCTTTCTGAAAATCTCCATCTAAACAGATTGCAAACAACCACCCAAATTGAACACTATGATTGTATGGCTGCCTATTTTGATGCCTTAAAACGTATCAATAATATTATATTAGATTTAGACAGAGATGTTTGGACATATATTTCTATGGAATATTTTCGTCAAATTGTCAAACAAGGTGAAGTCGGTTCTTCTGC
>CALAVA010000311.1 GCA_937892025.1 uncultured Bacteroidales bacterium | reverse complement strand
ACAAGATGAGTTAATCATTTTTCTTCCGTTAGGATACTCAACTTCTACAACACACATTCTGCAAGCACCGAATGATGTCAAGTCAGGACGGTAGCAGAATGTAGGAACGTTCATGCCTGCTTTTCTGATAACTTCAAGCAGATTAGGTTCGTTAGTAAATTCTACTTCCTTTAAACTTCTTCCCGAAAAGCCGTTTTCTTCGAAAATCTGCATTATTCGAACATCATCCGGAAGAATATTTTTCAAAAATTCATGTGAAAAATCTTTATCCTTAAAACTTGCTTTGAGATTTCCTGCAATATTTTTTGCGGTAGTTTCATTTACCGAATAACTATCATTGGTAATAACTTCTTTGATATCACGCTTAAAACTTTCTATAGTAACCTGATCAAGATTTTCCGTAAATATTTCGGTCAAAGAGCTTATCAATTCGGCATTTACAGGCTTTCCATTATACATATTTATAATATTTTGTATTTTTGTATTTGTTGTATAAGTATGAACTTTTTTAGAATGCTTATCCAAATGAGCTAAAAGATCATCTGCTTCTTTGTTGCGTTTATTGTTCAAAAATGATGACAAATGCGGTTCCTACAAAACCACCTTCTTCTCCTATTGTACAAAAGATAAAATCAGTAACTTGTTCAGGAACAAAATTTAGTTTTGTTTGTGTCCCATTACCAAAACCCTTTCCCAAAAATCCTCCTGACCCAATCGCAATCTTGGCCTGATTAACATTATATCCTATTCCTTTAGTGTCGTTTATTTTGCCAAATAGCAATTCTATTCTTTGTTTTTGATGGGGTTTTAACACTTGATTATAGACCAAATCAACTGTAAAAATATAGGTAGTAACAATAGCAAAAACGACAATGATACGCCAATGATATTTTTTTCGTTTTCTCAATCTAAACATCATCCAACTAAAAAGTAACAACACTAAAACAAAAACAATCCATTTGGGAAAATATACCAGCAAGATAAATAATAAAACAGCCGCAACTGCAATGATTAAAATCCATGGCGTCAATCCTTCTCTAAACAAGGCAAACACCAAAAACAACAATGGTAATGCCGACCCCGTATCGTTTTGCAACAATATCAAAACAATAGGAATGCCAATAATCAAGCATATAGAAATTAAATATTTTCTTTTACTCAAATCACAATGCATATCAGACAAACGGCGAGCGAGAAGCAAACAGGTTGCATATTTTGCAAATTCGGCGGGCTGTATACCAAAACTACCTATCCCCAACCAAGATTTTGCTCCAGACCGTTCTGTACCAAAGAAAACCACCACAATCAACATAGCGACAAAAAACACATATAGCCAAGGAGCAATATGCCAGAAAAAACGATTATTAAAAACACAAACAATAATCGCCAATATAATTGAGGTTCCAATCCATATCAATTGATAACCATAATTGGTTTGCATTGAAAAATGCCCTTGTTTATAAGAGGTAGAAAAAACACTCAAAAATCCGATAATCACCAATATCAGATAATATATAATCAGTCGCTTATCATATTTTGATTTCATCTATTTAGCATAATAAATTTGACGATTAGCAATAGCGGCTTCCAAATCCGGACGAGTAATGGTGTCTGTAAGATACTTTTCCATCATCAAACTTGCAATTGGAGCAGCCCAAGTTGCTCCAAAACCACCATTTTCTACTATCACCGATATGGCAATTTTTGGATTTTCAATTGGAGCAAAACAAACCAAAAGTGAATGATCTGCATAAGGAGGATTTTGAGCGGTTCCTGTTTTTGCACCAACTCTATACCCGGGAACCGCTGCCCGTCTGGCTGTTCCGCCTGTTACTGCTCTTTCCATACCCAAAATAACAGGTTCAAAATATTTTGTATCAATACCTGAAAATATCTGATGATTGAAATTAGTATTCAATGAGTCTTTATACCCTATTGCCTTTACAATATGAGGCGGATAATAATAACCACGATTGGCAATAGTGGCTACCAAATTGGCCAATTGAATAGGCGTTGCAATAATTTCTCCTTGACCAATAGAAATAGAAATAATGGTAGTGGCCTTCCATCTTCCTCGCCCATAATGCTTGTTATAAAATTCAGCAGAAGGAATAAACCCTTGTAATTCATAAGGCAAATCACTATTAAACTTTTGTCCAAATCCTAATTGGGATACCATGTTAAACCAGTGATTATAAGCGTCTTCGGTTGATTTATAATATTTTCTATTCTCTAACATAGACACTAAGCCTCGGCAATACCATGCGTTGCAGGAATTTTGTACAGACCCAACAATATCAAGTGGAGAAGCATGAGAATGGCAACCTAATTTTCTGTTCCCATAAGCATAGCCCATATTACAAAAATATAGAGTTGAATTATTTACAATTTTACTTTGTTGAAACACTAAGGCATTCACCAACTTAAATGTAGAGCCCGGCGGATATTGAGCCATTAAGGCTCTATTAAACAATGGTTTATTAAAAGAATCATTTTGTAACTTCATATAATTGTTTCCCCTATCACTCCCTACAAGCAAAGAGGGGTCATAAGAGGGGCTACTTACTAATGCCAAAATTTCCCCACTTGAGGGTTCTATGGCTACAATACTGCCACGTTTCCCTTGCATCAGTTTTTCACCATATTCTTGTAATTCCTGATCTATGGAACACCATAAACTTTTACCCGGAACTGCATTTACGTCAAATTCACCATCTTTATAACTACCCTTATCACGACCAAAATTATCTACCAATACAAAAGTAATTCCTTTTTCTCCTCGCAATTCTGATTCATAATAACGTTCTATTCCACTTTTCCCAATATAATCACCTAAGGCATAATAATCATCTTTTTCCATATCATTATAGTTGACCTCAGCGATATAGCCCAACGAATGTGCGGCTCCGATAGTATGATATTTTCTTACTGTACGAGGATATACATACAAACCCTTATATTTATGAGAACGCTCTAAAATATAGGCGTTCATTTGTGGAGTGAGTTGTTTGACCAAAACCGATGGAACATAAGAGGAATAGGCCTTTGCCCTTCTTAAACGAGCATTCAAATCGGCCGTATCAATCCCCAAGATAGCACTCAATTCCATGGTATCCAAATCTTTGACATTAAAAGGGACAACCATTAAATCGTAAGATATTTCGTTATCTACCAACACTTTCCCATTTCTGTCATAAATAACACCTCGCGGTGCAGCAGTTACAATTTTACGAATGGCATTTTTTTCTGCCGCACTTTTCCATTTGTCATCTATTACTTGTAAGAAAAATAGACGAACAAGATATATCAGTGCAACAAGCCCAAAAACACTTAAGATTATAAATTGTCGTCCCTTATAAATATCACGATTGACCATATCTTTAATAGTCTCTATTCATCAGTTTGTTGGCAAAATGCAATAAATCATTCTTGTTATCTTCAGGAACATTTATTTGTGTTAAAAATTTCAAGGCTTCTTCAAAATAAGTGTTGATGACTTGATTAGCCATATCACCAATTTGATATTTGTCATACAATGCTTTTACCTTTACATATTTATCTTCTTTATCCAAATTATCATTCATATAATGATAAAGAAGTTGCTTATCTTGCGTATCTGTACTATTCATCAACTGCAAAAGCATGTAAGTTTTTTTGTTTTCAGCAATATCGCCTCCTACTTGTTTTCCAAATTTTTTCACATCAGCATAGACATCTAAAAAATCATCTTGAATTTGAAATGCCAAACCTATTTTAATTCCAAATTGATAAATAAGATTTTGAGCGTTATGGTCTGCCTTTGCCACAATTGCTCCAGCCTGTAAACAAGCAGCCAACATAACAGAGGTTTTTAAGCGTATCATATTTAGGTATTGCTCAATATCTACATGTTCACATTGTTCAAAATCAAGGTCATATTGTTGTCCCTCACATATTTCTATAGATGTTTTTGTCAATAATCTCAACAAATCTTCTTTTCCATTTCCTTGATAAGATAGCAGATATTCAAAAGCCTTAGCAAACAATGCATCGCCCGATAAAATAGCAATATTTGTATTCCATTTTTTATATATCGTTTCTTTACCTCTTCTTAAAGCGGCCTTATCCATAATATCATCATGAATCAAGGTAAAATTATGTAACATTTCAAATGCAATGGCCGGTATTAGTGCTTCTTGTGTCTGCCCTCCAAACATCTGACAAGCCATTAAGCATAAATTGGGACGGATGCGTTTACCACCTTGCGATAAAATATATTCTATTGGTTGATACAAATTTTCTGGTCTTTTGTTCCAATCAATACTTTCTATAGTCTGGTTGATTAAGTTATTTAATGACTCCATTCTTATCTTGTATATATAAAAAAAGGCTATTATACATAACAGCCTTTTTTTATTTTTGTTATATTTTAGATTAATTCAATTTAAAAATAATCGGCAATTCAAATTGGCTACGAACAGCCTTTCCTCTCTGTTTTCCTGGATTCCATTTTGGCATAGCCTTTACAACTCTAACAGCCTCTTCGTCCAAAGCAGTGGCAACAGAACGTTTCACTTTTACATTAGAAATGCTACCATTTTTTTCTACAACAAAAGTTACACGAACGGTTCCTTCAATACCTGCTTCTCTTGCTCTTGCAGGATAGGTCAAATTATCACGAAGATATTTGTATAAATTTTCTTCTCCTCCTGGAAATGAAGATTCTTCTTCAACAATCACAAAGACTTCTTCTTCTTCAGGGTCGGCCTCTTTTGTGTCAGCTACTTCAACATACTCATGTTCTTCTACCTGCATATTTTCATCTGCTTCAGAATCTATGATAATATCTTCAACTGCAATATCATCATCTACTATTTCTAATAATGTTTGGCTTTTTTCTGGAGGTGGCGGTGGCAATAAATCTTTTTGTTGTTCAGTTTGAATTATCTGCTCTTCTTCAATAGTGGCAACAATTCCCCCTGAAAAGACTTCAGTTTTTTCTCTTGTGCCAATATATTCAAAAGCAAGTAAAACAACAACCAAAGCCACCAACAAACCTATTTCAAGGAACATTGGTTTACGCCATTCTAAATCTGCCTTTTTTGATTTTTTTGCATCCATAACACAAATGTTTAAATTCGTTTGCAAAGATAACATTTATTTTTATTCAAATAGGATAAAAAAGTAGATTTTTTTATTTTATTTTTCATTCAGGGTAATATTCCTCAAAAGTCTTATCTTCAAAGAAAAAGACTATTTTTTTGATTTTTTTTCGTTCTTGAGAATGCGTTTTTTGGGGTAAAATTGGAGATGGATTCGGAATATTCAATTCTATAGGAGTAGATTTTTGCTCATCTTTTGGTAATGAATTGTCTTCCGTCTTTTCTTCTTCTTCGTTGCCCTCTTCAAATAAATTAAATTGAATAATCTCCTTTTCGGTATTTGTTTTTGATGATGTAGGTTTTGCAAACATTTCACCTTCTCCTTGTAGCAACCATTGAGAATTTAACTTTGGATTGGCTAATAAAATAGCAGATAAAACATTATCATTTATATTTCTCTGCCCTGTCAAAATTAAACTTAAATAGGAGGGAGCAATACCTACCTGCTTTGCAAAATCATTTTGATTTACGCCAATTTCTTCAATGAATTTTCCAAAGATTTTTCATAGCCTTCAATGACATATGAAAAATAATCGCCGGTTAATGTAATCAAATCAATCGCAGAACAAATACGAGGTATTTTACCATGACAACATTTAATGCAGGCGAATGGTCAGAAGCATATCTGCTTTTACGCTTGGTCGGTGACGGTCGTATATATGCCGGAAATGAAAATCTGGAACGTTCCAATGATGTTTACATGGATGTTAAATCCGTCCTAAAGCGTAATTTAGATAAT
>CALAVA010000310.1 GCA_937892025.1 uncultured Bacteroidales bacterium | reverse complement strand
TTTTGAGTTTGTATTCTTGTAAATTATTGTCATATTGTTCTTTATGAGATAATATGTCCTTTAAAAGTGGAATGTCTCTAAAAGCCCATTTGTCTAATACATAACCTTGTTTGAGCATAACAACTCCGGGGTCATTGCGTAAGGCTGTTTTCATAGGTGTGGCATCGCAGAAAAAGAATGATTCATTGCTATCTAAATTTAATATATTCAAACTATCTATCATAAAAGGAGAGGTGCTTGTCAGTAGAACGTATGGAATATTATTCTTTTTACAATCAGCGATAAGAGGTTTGATATGTTGTAGTTTTTTTTCATTCATTTGGGAAAGGTTGCGAATGAATATTATAAAATTCAAGTTTTCTTGTATCATAATTTCATTTTTTATATCCACACCTTCGTTGTTGGTAATGGAAAAATCTGCTAATCGAGCATTGATGCCGGGAATAATAATTTTTTCTGAACGTGTTATATAGGTAAAATCATTCTCAAAGTCGGCACTTCGCAGGCTATCGTCATTAATTGCACTTAAATCATCTATTGTAAATTCTTGAATGTTACCATTTTTATTGTTCTTATATTGAAAGACGAAATCTATTTCAGGGGCTTTGCTATAAGTTTCACCAGCAATAAAATTGCCGACTTTCCAAGGTCTAAAATCATGCCAAGGTTCGTGTCTTAAGCAATGTATCATCACAAATAATCCTACTCCAAGAGCCAATAAAATGGGTCCCCATTGGGTGATATAATACCATTCTTGTTGTTTATATTTTTTTCTTTGGTTAAAGATGATGATAGCAAACAATAAGAATATTACATTTTTATAAAAAGTTTGATGGTTTGTTAATTTTATAAAATCTCCAAAACAGCCACAATCTGTAACCATAAAACGTTCAAAGTTGGTGCCGAAAAGGTTGTTGATAAGTTTTAGAAAATCTAAAAAATAGGCTAAATAACAAGTGAGAAGGGTAAAGAAAATCATGAATAACAATAATATCCATGCGGTTATTTGCATTTGTATATTGAGTAACAAAGCCCAACCTATCATAAATTCAGCCAAGATGGCAACAAATGCGAATACCATGGAGGTTGGTGTCATAAAATTGAGAGAAAATGAAATGAAATATTCTTCAATTTTCAGAGAAAAACCAAAGGGGTCAACCATTTTCACATAAGCGGACCCAATAAATAAAAGTCCCATAAAGATACGTAGTCCATTACGTACAAAGAAACTAAAATTTCTGTTTTTGGGGCGGGTAGTTGATGTACTATACTTATATTGTTTCATGTTTTGTTTCGTTAAGTCTGATTAGTGCGAATATGGCATAGTTAAAAATATCATAAAAATTGGCATCTAATCCTTCGGACACCAAAGATTGTTGGTTGTTATCTTCTATTTGTTTGACTCTAAGTAATTTCATTAAAATAACATCTGTAATAGAAGTCATACGCATATTTCGCCATGCTTCATCATAATCATGGTTTTTGTTGATGAGTAGATTTTTTGCATTTTGTACATATTCATCATATAAGTTACTTATTTGATTAGGGGTGTATGTTGTGTCGCCAATAGAACATGCTCCATGTGCCAATTGAATTTGAGTCATGACAGCATAGTTTACAATGCCAATAAATTCTGAATAAATATCGTCAGCAACGGCTTGGCAACCTTTTTCTTCAATGCTTTTTATGCGTTGTGCTTTGATATAAATAAGGTCAGTTAATGAAGTTGGTCTAAGGATACGCCAAGACAATCCATAATCGTGCATTTTTTTTACAAATAAATTACGACAGATAGAAATAACTTCATCAAATTCTTGAAGGGTATCTTTTTTCATATACAATTTTATTTACATTTACTACAAATTATATGTTGAACAGCGACATTTTCTCTGATGAGATAAGAATATGTTTTGATAGTTTCGCAAAAACGGGTGTTATTTTTTTGCACTGCTAAATTGCATGCTTTTTCAAAATTCTTTGATAAGTAAACCGTTTCATCAAGGCTATATAAATTAAGGTATGTAAAAATAAAATCTTCGCTGATATTGGTGTCATCAATATAAGGGTCCATAGCCGTACGTGCAAAGGCATAGTCACCATATTTAATGAAAGTTGCCGCAACCTCGTATGCTTTTTCCCAATCTTTGATGGTTGGTAAGGCTATGGATTTAATTTTTTCATAAGTGCTTTCAATCAATGTTTCATCGGGGGTTTCTGCATTGTTGAGAAAATCTAATATTTTGTATTGTAAAGTAATGTTCAAGGCATCAACTTTATCCGCATATTGTTTACCGATAGCATTGTTGTAATATCTATCTATTTTACTTTGGGTGGTTGATATTTGCCCAATAGAGGTTATGTCCATATTTTCTACTTGACAACAAAACGCATTAAATTCGCTTATTATATTGGTATTGTCCATTTTAGACAAATCTGTCATTTTTTGTATGTCTTCATCTGTCAATGCTCCTAAAACGGATAGCATATAATATTTATTGGTTAAGAAAGGAAGGTTTTTGGTATCTTCAGAAATGTTCATTTTTTGTATGCTCATTTCACTACAATTGCCATCTTCTACACATTTGATAAGGTATTTTTGAATAGCAAAAGCGGTAGGATAGTCATTTTTTGCCATACATTTGTTGAATTTGCTTACCATAAAATCAGGGGCATAATTTTCGCTAACATCGTATGTTACATTCATTTTTACTTGAGCATAACGATGATTTTTCAAAATAGGTTCAAGGTTGTTTTTGGTTTTAGTGTTTTTGAGGGCATTTTTTGCCTCATTTTTAGATTTGACAATGTTTTTGTATTCTTCGGGAATATCTTTTAACAATAACTCCCAGCCATCGTTTAATTGAATGGAGTATGGAACTGCTCTGTTTTGTATGTTTTCTATCGCTTTGACAATACTTTCAGAACGTTTCTTTTGCAATTCAAGATTTTTAGTTTCATTACCTTCAAAAGAGGTAAAGGCTATGATGTTGATACTATCAATATCAAATTTTGGTTCATTGAGAGCGGTCAATAGGGGGGCAATGTCATTGCTTTCGTAGGTATATTTGGCGGATTCAAAAGGTATAGTGAATTCTAAAATGGTTTGTTCTGGTTGGGGAATATAATTGATGGTTGTTGTTATTCCATTAAGGTCTGGAATTAGACTTGTGTTTGTTTTATAGGCAACATTTGGTGTTTGAACATCTGTTTTGACAATGGTTTTACAAATGTGTTTTTCTTTGATAATAATTAAATTAACATCAAAACTTCCAGCCACAGACGATGGAATGGAACCTAAATACACTTTAAGACTTTTGTCTTTAGGGTCTGTGATTTCATTTTTTTGTATCAAGGTAGGGAAAGTCATATATTTAAGCAAAATGCCACGATTAGGGTAATTATAGTCCACATCGTTAGATGCTGAATTACAGGGAAATTGTGAATGTTGTACAATATCAACGGCTAATCCGTCTTGGTCTTTCCCTATGATTTTTTTCAGTGTTTTGACATTTGGATAGGTAAAATAAATGGCATCTCCTTTTATTTCCAAATATTTTTGCAAAGATTCTATGTTTCTAACTTCACATTTTCGGCAAATTTTTTCTTCATAGGGCAGCAAACCGTATGTTTTTCTGGTGTAGGTAGTGTTTTTATACGATACATCGCCTCTATTAAAAGACAAATCGTTCCCTAAAACTATGGATATGTAACAATTTTTGTTGTAAGCATCTACACTACAGCCAACTCCAATATATGTATATCTTTTGTCTAATAGTGTAGGAGCGGTTTTGGCGTTTGTCAATAATGATAAAACGGTTTCTTTGGACATGTCGTAATAAGAATATTCATCTGTTCCTTTGGTTGCTTTAACTCGGCTTACCAATTCTGTTACCCTTTTAGTTGCTCCAGAATTCATAGCACGCATTTCAGGTGTTTTTAGCGTTGCAACTACATTGTCTTGTGTTTTATCTTCTTTTTTGGCCATATATTCTGCTTGAATATTGGCAGCATCTGTTAGGGCATCGTTTAATTGTAAGGTGTCGGCATAATTATATTGTTTGCGAGCAACACCGATAATGTCATTTATACATCTTTCTACTATATTCGGGTCAAATTCTATGGGGTTGAAATTCCAAGTATATTCCCGATGAGTGTTTTTTAGAAAAATAGGGTCAAAATTTTCATAAGTTTGATTTTGTTGAGCAAAACTTGTGATAGGAATAATAAAAAGTAATGCTATAATTCCAATAATAATCTGTTTCATTACAAATAGGTTTTAGTCTGAAAATTCAAAAAGCAAAGATACTTATTTTTCAAATTTTAATAGAAAAAATGCTGAACAATTTATCAACAATCTTTCTTTTATTCTAAGAATAAAGGAGAAGCAACCATTTATTCTTATGGTATAACAACTATTATATATTTATGCTACAATATAAAAGCAAGAAGAATATTGTTAGGTATTTTAGTTTTTGTATGTCAAGGGTTGTTAGTTGTTATACATTGAATCTGATATGCAGAATATCTCCGTCTTTGACGATATAGTTTTTGCCTTCCACAGATAGTTTCCCTGCTTCTTTGCATTTAATTTCAGAGCCATATTGTATAAGGTCTTCATATTTAATAACTTCAGCACGAATGAATCCGCGTTCCAAATCGCTATGTATTACTCCGGCGGCTTGAGGTGCCGTAGAGCCATGTGTAATTGTCCATGCTCTATTTTCTTTTCCTCCAACGGTGAAGAAAGAAATTAGATTTAACGTTTTATAGGCGGCTCGTAATAATTTGTTTACTCCCGGTTCGGTTAAACCTAAATCTTCCAAAAAGAAATGTTGGTCATCTTCGTTTAATTCAGCAATATCTGCTTCCATTTTACCTGCAATGATAAGCATTTCTGTATTTTTATCGGCTAAATATTTTTCGACTGCTTGGGTATAGGTATTGCCCTTGTGGATGGATTTTTCATCAACATTGCAGACAAATACACATTGTTTTGCGGTTAAGAGCATCATGTCAGCCACAACATTTCTTTCGGCTTCAGTGGTTTCTAAGGTACGTATGTTTTGAAAATTTTCCAAATGATTTTTATATTTATGCAAGGTTTCTAATTGCATCTTAGCCTCATTATCGCCTGCAGAGGCCGCTTTTTGTACTTTTTGTATTTTTCGGTCAATTTGCTCTAAGTCTTTAATTTGTAGTTCTAAATCAACAGTTTCAATATCTCTAATAGGATTGACACTTCCATCAACATGTGGCAGATTGATGTCGTCAAAGCATCTCAACACATGTATTAGGGCATCACATTGACGAATATCAGCCAAAAAAGCGTTGCCGATACCTTCACCCATACTGGCACCTTTTGTCAGTCCGGGAATATCAACAATTTCTACAGTTGCCGGAACCAATTTGTCGGCTTTGATAATTTTATCAATTTCAAACAATCGTGTATCAGGAACATTACAAATGCCTACATTTGATTTACCTGTACTAAAAGCGAAATTTGTTATTTGTGCTTTTGTATTGCTCATGCAATTAAAAAGGGTTGTTTTGCCCGAATTGGTTATTCCTATTATGCCACATTTTAGTCCCATAGAAAGTTTAATTTAAGGTGGAGAAAAATTCTTTTCGTAGAATTTTGTATTTGTTTTGAGTTGATTGTCATACAGAATAAAAAATCATCGCCAATATCATAAATAATTAACAAACAATAAAATACGATAGATAATCAAAAAAAACGCAAATTACCGCCCATTTGTTTGTAGTATTTTTATGAAAATATACATTTATAGAACTCACCTTATCTCTCAAATTATATTCTTGTGCAAAAAAACATGACACAAGAAATAATTTTACAAAATTATTTCTTGTGTCATGTTTTTTT
>CALAVA010000309.1 GCA_937892025.1 uncultured Bacteroidales bacterium | reverse complement strand
GCGTCTTCCAAGTGTGCTTTAGTTGGTATTGTTGCATTTTCAGAAAGTTTCTTAAGGCGGATAAATCTGTTGCTCCACTGCTAAACTCATTGTATATCTCATCGGTAGTAACAACGGCAACGGTCATATTATCGTGAGTTTTGCGATAGTTGGCTAATTGTTGGGCTGCAACAAGAAAATTCGGGTGACTAATGATAATAAAATCTACTGCAGACAAACCATGTAAATCTTGATTACTAATTTTTCCAATTGGTGTAATAGATTCAAATTCAGTACCATCAAAGGCAATCATTTCTCGTAATGTATCAGCAGTGAGTATAAAAGATAAATTATTGTTAGCAAGTATTCCGTTGATTTTCTTGATATTGTGTCTGTCAGTAACATCCCAAATGATAGTGTTTTTACCTTTTGTATCAAAATTGTATTTGACGATATTGCCATTGCCGACAATATCAGCATTGCGAAACGGAACAATGGCATTGTGTTGTCCTAATGAACAAATGGCATGAATTTCAATATAATCTAAATAACCTATGGCTGAAGCATTAGGTTTGTTGTAGGTGATGGATAAATTGATGTCTTCACTTGTTGGGCTATAATCCCGATAGGTGGCATTGACTATACTTTTTCCACTATAAAAAATTGTGTTAAAGGTTTTGGTGTTGTTTATTGTTGTTGTCATTGTTGCCGAAGAATTAGCAACAGAAGCGACATACATATTAAGAAAAATATTCTTACTTTTGTCTATACCTTTTATATTGAAAGCATAGGAGCGAGTTGTTGTACTTTTAAAATCTTCAGAAAACCAACGATGTCCAATGGTGGCAATATTGATTTCCTCTTTTTCGTAAACATCAAAATAGTGGTATGTATTTGTTTCAAGGTTAGGAGTAACATTGAGGGATTGCTGTGTCCCGATACGTTTTTTTTCTCCAATACCATTGTCTATATTGAGAAAATAATAGGCTGTATTAGAAAAAGGATTGATATGATGGGTAAATTGACACAATGGAGATTGGTAATTGTATGTCCAAGTAGAAATGCCAATGCCGTAAAAAAGGATATAATCATTATTGTCAAAAATGCCGTTATTGTTGTTGTCGTCAATATAAATAGCAACTTCTTGCAAATCATCAAAAACAAAGGCGGAGGTTGATTCGGGTAATTGCTCGCCACCATTGCCAAAGATGGCGATTTGACTGATGGGAACAGATGAATTGATACCTAATTGTTTAAAGTCTTCAGGGGTAATTTTGTAAATGCCTGTCTTGGATATGCCCATTTTGTAAAAATTTCCACTCTTTAAAATGGAATGTGCTGTATATGTGTTGCTTTTTCTAATTTTATAGGAGGAAGATGCCATAGGAATGGCTTGCAAATCAAAACTTAATAACTGCTCCACTTGCTTGCCATTGGTTTTGAAAGGAAGAAACGATAGATTGAAATAAAATTGTTTAGCCGTTTCTTC
>CALAVA010000308.1 GCA_937892025.1 uncultured Bacteroidales bacterium | reverse complement strand
TGAAAAATATGTACATGATATTGAAAAAAATATCAGAACTATATTGCAGGAGAGTAAACAAGCCAAATTGATAGAAGAAAACGCTGAAATTGCCTATCGTTCAGGGAGGTTGGTCATTCCTGTCCCCGCAGTAAATAAACGTAAAATAAAAGGTGTTGTACTGGGACAATCGGCTACAAGACAAACCTATTTTATTGAACCTCAAGAGACATTTGAGGCCAATAACGAATTACAAAACCTGCAAACAGAAGAACACTATGAAATCATTCAAATTCTAACACAATATACCAACAACCTACGCCCTCATTTGCATGATATAGAGCGTTATTTTTCTTATTTGGCAAAAATAGACTTTATTGCGGCCAAAGCCAAATTTGCAATCTCCGTAAATGCTTGTAAACCAATTATTACAGACAAGCAAACGATCAATTGGAAAGATGCTGTTCATCCTTTGATGTTCCTAAATTTTAAAACTCAAAACAAAGTGCTTGTACCACTTTCCATCACTTTGGGAGAAACATTCAATATATTGATAGTTTCAGGTCCCAATGCGGGTGGAAAATCTGTGTGTTTAAAAACCTTGGCGATGTTGCAATATATGTTTCAATGTGGAATACCCGTTTCTGCATCTCCTTTGAGTGAATTTGGCGTGTTTGATGATATTTTTATTGACATCGGAGATGAGCAATCCATTGAAAATGATTTAAGTACATATAGTTCTCACTTGCTTAATATCAAAGTGTTGCTACACAAAGCCACTCCTCATAGTTTGTTTCTCATTGATGAACTTGGTGGTGGCACTGACCCACAATATGGTGGAGCAATTGCAGAAACTTTACTTGAATATTTGGCAGAAAAACAAGCCATCGGAATGGTAACAACACATTTTGGCAACTTAAAGAAATTGTCTGAACATCATGCAAAAATTCAAAACGGAGCCATGTTGTTTGACGAAAAACTATTTCAACCTACCTTTCAATTGAAAATAGGACAATCTGGCTCATCTTTCACCTTTGAAATAGCTAAGAAAATCGGACTAAACAAATTTTTTGTTGAAACCGCCAAGAAAAAAGTCGGCAAAAATCAAATCCGTTATGATTTTTTGCTCAACAAACTGCAACAAAAAGAAAAAGAGTTGTTTGAACAAGAAAAACAATTAAATAACAAAAATATAGAGCTCTCAAAACTTCAAGAAAAATATGAACAAAAAACAACTATATTAAAAGAAAAACAATACGAAATTCTACATAATGCCAAAAAAGAAGCAAAAAACATATTAGACAATAGCAACAAACTAATAGAAAAAACAATCAGAGAAATCAACGAAAATAAAAACGACAAAGTTGCTATTAAAGAGATTCGACAAAAATTGACTATTGAAAAAGAAAATCTAAAAGAATCATTGCAAGCGGAGGAAAAAAGAATGCCTCAAAAAAACATTTCAAACATATATAAACCACATTTACACGATATTGTTTTGATAAAAGATTCTCAAGTAGCAGGAGAAATCACTGATATCCATGGGGAAAATGTTGTCGTTACTTTCAACTCCATCAATTTCCGCACCACTATCCAAAATATAGAAAAAACAGACAAAAAAGCCAGTGATTTAGTACAAAACAAGGGGAAGTCTATTGTTTTTAAAGAAATTCAAGAAAAAGCCGTTCATTTTGAATTACAATTAGATATACGTGGACTCCGTGCAGACGAAGCCATTTCTGAACTAACTTACTATATTGATGATGCTATCTTGCTAAATATCAAAGAATTTTCTATCTTACATGGAAAAGGAAACGGCATTTTAAGGCAAGTTGTAAGAGATTTTTTGGACAACAATCGCTATGTCTCCCATTTTCAAGACGCTAATCCTGATTCTGGCGGATTTGGAGTAACAATTGTCAAACTTATTTAAAATCTGTTATAGCAACATTCTTACATCGAAAAAAATATTGATTATAAGTAACTTATAGCTATCTATACACATCATAACAATATGTTTTACCCCAAATATGATGAACACTAATGAAAAAAAATTATCATCAATAGTTTATACGAATAAAAGTGTTATCTTTGTATAATGAAAAATTTAATACGAAAATCTGTATATTTGTTTGCACAAATTCTGTTTTGTGTTTATATATTTGCACAAACGAGTTGTTCTATGGGGCAAACTCAACATACCTTACGAATATGTTGTTACAATTTGGAAAACTTTTTTGATTGTGAAGACGACCCCATCAAAAACGACAATGAATTTACCCCAAATGGTTCCTATCATTGGACTCCCCAAAAAGTCAATGAAAAAATCAATCATATTTCCAAGGTCATCATAGCCATGGGTGAAAGTGAATGTCCTGCTATTGTGGGGCTTTGTGAGGTAGAAAATGCCGAAATGCTAAAAAGACTGTTATATACAACCGCCTTAAAAAAACGCCCTTATAGTTTTGTACACTATGAATCTCCAGACCAAAGAGGAATAGACGTGGCTTTGCTCTACCGAAAAGACAAGTTTCATGTAGTTTATTCCTGTCCTATTCCGTTAATTTATGAAGGAAAAACTGTTTCTACGACAAGAGATATTTTATATGTAAAAGGCATACCAACTCACTCATCTGACACTTTACACCTATTTGTCAATCATTGGCCATCTCGCTATGGTGGTTATGCAAAAACTATCGCCAAAAGAAACCAAGCAGCCCAATTATTAAGACATTATGTAGATTCTATTCTGCAAATAATACCGAAAGCAAAAATTATCTGTATGGGCGATTTTAACGATTATCCATACGATGAAAGTGTAAAAAAACACCTTAGAGCAGTAGCACCATCTGACATTCAATCAGACGAAATGGTGCATTTATTGTTTCCTTATTTCAAAAAAAACAATGAAGGCACTTACAAATACCAACGTTCTTGGGGAATATTAGACCATTTGATTGTAAATCAATATTTTTATAATTCGCAAGAAGGACTTAGAATTGCTCGTAACGCAAATATATTCAAGGCTGATTTTCTATTAGAAGACGATAATAAAAATTTAGGACAAAAACCATTCCGTACCAATATTGGCATGAAATATAACGGAGGTTTTTCTGATCATTTGCCCGTTTTTGTAGATATTTTTTACTAAAAAATCAAGTAAGCATATCTGAATATTTGTTTTTTTAGTAAATTTGCCACATGCAATAAATCATCAACACATGAAAACACATGATTACTTTCAATGGTTTCTTTTGTCGCTATTGCTTGTCTGCACTTTACACATACAAGCCAAAGAACATCATGATACATATACCGAAAATCACTTCTCTTTTATAGAAAATCGTGGGCAATGGGAATCTTTTATTCATTTCAAAGCAAACCTTAAGGGAGGAAGCATATTTTTTGAAAAAAATGCCCTCACTTTTTCTTTTATGGACAAAGACTATATGGAAAAAATAGTAGCCTACAAATCGGGTAATAGAAAAATCAAAATAGATAATCCATATTGGATATATAGTTATCAAATTCAATTTGAAAATGCATTATCTCCCGATATTGTGGGAAACGAACAACAAGAAGAATATCACAACTACTACATAGGCAACCAAGCCGACAAATGGCAATCACATGTCCCTTTATTTCATGAATTAACATACCATAATATTTATCAAGATATTGATTTACATTATTATACCAAATACAACACACTAAAATACGATTTTATTGTTGCTCCGGGAGCTTCTGTTTCAAATATAAAAATGCGATATGTAGGAACCGATAAATTGACGATAAAAAACGGCATTTTGGAATTGAAAATTGGAAAACTTTCTGTTTCAGAATTAGTTCCGTATGCATATCAAATTGATGAGCATGGTGAACCTATCAAAATACAATGTGAATATGTATTACAAAATAATGTAGTATCATTTCAAGTAGGCAACTACGATGACAGCCAGCCTCTTATTATTGACCCTACCATTATATTTGCGTCTTACACAGGTTCGACAGCGGACAATTGGGGTTTTACGGCCACCTATGACATCAATGGCAATCTTTATGGCGGTGGCACAGTATATGACCTTGGCTATCCGGTAACGTTAGGAGCATATAGCACTACTTTTCAGGGAGTTGTTGGCGATATTGCTATCACTAAATTTAATGCAAACGGCACAGCCAACTTGTTTTCTACCTATTTGGGAGGCACAAATACAGAACTACCGCATAGTTTAATTGTAAACGAGCATAATGAATTATATGTTTTTGGAACAACATCGTCTTTAGATTTTCCGACCACTCAAGGTTGTTTTCAATCAACTATGCGAGGGGGAAGTAGGGTAACTGTTACTAGTTTAAATGAATTTACCAATGGGTCTGATGTGTTTATCGCCAAATTTAGTGAAGATGGTTCTCAATTGTTGGCTTCCACCTATTTTGGTGGTAGTGGCAACGATGGCTTAAACACTGCCACTGATTTAAAAATTAACTATTCTGATGAAGCAA
>CALAVA010000307.1 GCA_937892025.1 uncultured Bacteroidales bacterium | reverse complement strand
TGGCTTACATTTGTTCCTACTGTAAATGCACCAAAGATGGTATCATACAAAGTTTTTACCACATTACCACTTGAGTTGGATACTTCTAATTTCAATATTAAATCTTCCATATCCATGTTGCCAGAATTGGATATAGCAACTTCTTGGGCAATTTGTGTTCCTATGGTTACACAAGTTGCTGATGTGCTTGTCTGTTGAGCGATAACTGTTAATTCTGGATTGATAATCAGTGTTTTATAAATGGTGTCATTTGACACATCGTCTATGGCTGGAGAAATGTAGGCTTTGATATTGTAGGTACCAGAAGTATAGTTGAAACTATTGCTAATTTCTAAGGTGTCCACTTGTTGTCCTGCTAATATTCCACTATCCAATGTGTAGGTATAAGTTGCAGTTGTTGCACCTGTAATTTCCACAACTACGTGTGTTGGATTAGCGGTAAAATTAACTGCTTGTGATGTAATGTTAGAAAGTTCCACACCTAATGTTCCTGTTGTTGTTTGACTACATGCGTCAATATTTGGTGTAATGATGTTTGTCAATGCTACATCAAAGATGTCATAAATAGAAATTTTATCAATATATTGTTTTTCTCCTCCATAACTTAAGGCCTCAAACGAAACGACAGCACATGTCGCATTGATGTAAGGGGAAAGGTCTATGGTGTATTTTCTCCATTCTGGTGCGGTTATATTTGCATCATAACGTTTTAGGTTCATTAACAAATGATAAGTGGTACCTCCGTCAAGAGTTATTTTGACGTTTGTCTGGTCATTTGCATTAGCATGACTTGTATCGTGTGCATACCAAAATTCAAGTACAGGTTTATTGGCAGCATATAATTCTATTTGAGCGGTGTTAAGACGGCTAATAGACCCTAATGGTCCACCGAAACCAATTTTACCTGTTCCAAAGGCGGGATTGATATATCCTATATTGTTGCCAATTTCAAGTTCCCAACCATTTGTTCCCAACATAGTGTCCACACTCAAATCTAACAAGGCCATTGTTGTAGAGAAGTCTTCGTTGTATGGTAAACTTATCTTTGTTGTTCTATAGGTACTTGTCAAAGTGTCGTTGGTATAATTTGTGTCAGCTGCACAAGATAGCGATACGGTAATGTCGTAATTTCCGGCCATACTTACTGGCAATAGATTAGTTATTTCAAAGATGTCAGTTTCGTCTGTTTGCATAAATCCGACTGAAATTATAGTATCTTTTGTCCAAGTGTTCATACCAGACATTTGTACGGTTAGTTTTAATGGCATTGTAGCGAAATCTACGACAATACCACTTAAACTTTTTACTGCCACTTTTACAGGCATATAATCAGGAGAACACAATTTTTGATAATGAGAAGGTTCTATAATTTCTACTAATTCAAAATCCACGCGTTTGGGTGCAGGGTCAGAGTAGGCTCCCATGGCAGTATTATAGTTTCTTGGAGTGCCGTCTATATCATTTGGATATAATGAATCTCTAAGGCAAGTAATGCCATTAGCCGTACTTATTGCTGTGCTACTGATTGCTCCTCCTTGTGTTTGGTCTATAAATGATGGTCTAACCAATACAGAATGTGAATCTTGTCCTGTATAAGTTTGAATGGCGGCCAAACTTGTCATTGCACTTCTAAAATAGGCTTTGCGAGAACCTGAAGTATAATAATTGTTGTAATCACATATTATTTCATCAACTTTGGCATTTGTATAAACAGAATATACGCTATTTCCGCTTGAGCCTTCTACCACTATATTGTTATTCATTAGTTTGAAAACCGTTTCTGGATTGTAGCAATAAATACCCCGTCCGCCACTTGAAACATACAGATAGACAGAATTGAACATAATATTTATATCTCCTCCATAATTGGAGTAGATTCCGTATGTTGTGCTTGTTCCTTTCAGTATAATTTCATTATTGACAATATCTGTAGTTCCTACTGCTAAATATCTATTAAGATTATACAAATACATGCCATAACCAGTAGCCAACGTTCTGTCCAAGGATATAATTCTGTTGTTGCAAATTTGTCGTGGGCTTGAAGAATAGATATACAATCCTTTCCATGTTGTAAGGGAAGAAGCATCTGTCTTTATTGTATTATTATTACAAATTAAATAAGTGAGATAGAAATACATTCCATAACTATATTGTCCTTCACACAAGTTGCTATCTACAACGATATTTTGTCCGAATCCTGTTACGTGGCCAGTTCCGAAATAAGCATAAACTCCCGCTCTTCCTCCTTTGAAATGATTGTTGCGAATTAAAATATCACTTGATATTCCAGATGAAGCAGCCTTATATATTCCACTATTATCATAATCGGTATTATTAGCTCCCGATTTGCCTTCAAACACACAATTGGTGATAGCAATGGTGCTACAAGCGTAAGAAAAATAGATACCGCTTGTTGCATTTGTTGCAGTAATATCAAAGTGCAAACTATCAAAGACAAGGTTTTTTTGGTCATACAAAGTGATGGCTGCTCCCATTGTTGGACGGAAAATTACAGGCAAAGAATCATTGTAGTCTTTGGTAAATATCAATTTGCAAGTGTCTTGTCCTGGCAATAAGGTTGATAAAGATATTGGGTTTGCATATACACCGGGTGCCAAAACAAGGCTTACATCTCCTGCCATTCCGCATTTGTTCATTCTTGTCAAGACATCTGTAATGGAGGCAAAATTTCCGTTGGTTCCAATGTGGTAAGTTCCTTTAAATGCAGAATCACAAAGAATATATTGAATCGACAAGGTGTCATTCCATGCAACAGAATCTTGTCCTCTTTGATTAACATCTGTAATATAGAACACAAATTCTTGATTTACGAAACCATTTGTGAGGATTATAGGTGCAGAAGCAATAGCGGTGTCTTTGTAGAAAGGTTGTAAATTGCCAGTCCAGACAATAGGTTGTTGAAGAACACCATTATACGTCCAATTTATTGTTGCTGAAGTAATTGGAACTGCTCCCAAATTGTAAATTTCCACTTCTGGAGTGACATTGTCGCCTACATAAACCTTATCGCTGTCTAAACGAAGAATGGCAGACAAAGCCAAATCTTCACCCGTGAAAGCAATACTATAAGCACCCATTTCGGTTTTTCCATAACGAGGCTGTCCCAAAATATCTAGATGCACTTCATCTATTCTTTTACAATAAAAATCGGCTGTATCAAGCACTTTTAAAGAAGTGGCACCATTGACATAAACAGGAGCGATGGAAACAGAGTTTTTGTCTGAAGTTACCACAGACTGCCAATCTGTCAAAGAGTTTTGTGCTGCACCTCCAGCATAACCGATATAAGAGGATCCATACAAGTTGTTAAAATCTATATTTAAACTACCATTAGGTCCATAAGTGGCTGCATTTTCTTCTACATAAATGGGGTAGGCGGAGCCAGAAACATCAATGTTGTTATTTTTCAGCACGCCCGTTGCACCTGACAAAAGAAAAATACCATAAGTTGGAGCAGTATTGCTGATAGTTTTTATGGAATTGTGAGATATGTCTATATTTTTAGGAGCAACATACATAAAATGTATGCCATTGCATATTGTACCATTAGATTGTAAGAAAATTTCATTATTGGTTATCGCAGACCTATATGGAGAAACAGGTTTTGTTCCTACAATATACATTCCATAAGCCACACTTGCTGCTATATTGGATGTCCAAAATGTATTGTCATTAATCTGAAGTGGATTGGTAGTAGCAATGGATATTGTCGAACCGACATATTGGGTAAGACCATAAAATTTATCCAAATTAGGACAACTATCCACACGCACTTCGTTATGTTCAATGCTGTAACTTTTGGTGATATTTGCATTGGCGATACCAAAGCCTACAACTGTAGTATAAGCACCTTTGGCATTTATTTTATTATGATGAACATTTACTGAATTTGGTGTCAAGGTATATATACCATAGAATGTTTCTCCAATTTCACTTGCAGCAGTTATTTGATTGTGATGAATCAATACATTTCCGTTTTCGGTACGTATTGCCAACAAGCCTCCTGTTGTCTTTTTGGCTGGCATGGTGAAAATATTGTTAGCAATTTCTGAAGAATCAGAATTTGACATCAATATGGTAAAATAATTGTTAGTTCCGATAATGGTATCATTGCCAATAAATGTATTGCTGTCTATTATAACTTGTGCAGAATCTATGACAATATTGGAATAATTGATACCATAGAAAGTGTTTCCTTTTACATGTACCTTGCTGTTTTTTCCATTCAATAAAAGTCCTTGATAAGAGCCGTAAAGTTCATTGTTGTAGATTTTTATATTGGACAATGTTGTCAATTTTGGTGAGCATATACAACCATTTCCGCCAATTATATTTATATCTTTAGCTTCTGTGTTTCTAAGGATACAATTACTAATTTCAATATCTTCACAATCTGCGGAAAGGTTGATACATTTGTATGCTCCTGCGGAAGAGAATGATAGTTTAGAATAAGTAACATGGGCAACATCTCCCACATGGTTTTCGCCTTTTATTACGACATCGGCGGCATTGCTTGAATGTGAGGTTATAATTACACGATTGCTATTGCTTGCTCCCGGTATAGATTTAGTAATATTGGCGGCTTGTTCGGTAGCATTGTTCAGTACTATCGTTACAGAAGAATCAATGCCACATTCAGTTAAAGACAAAACGGCATCTTTCAAACTTATAAAATCAGCGTTAGCATTGACAGAATCCACTATATATGTACCACGCATAGTTGGAATACATGAATATACGGTTGAAGAAACAGTATCATTGCTTGGTCTGTCATCTACGCCACCGCCATTAGGATTGTCAGCAATAACGGTTATGTTTACGTAGCCACCCGTTGGAATAAAATTGCCTATTGTAATGTCGCTGCTGGCGGTTTGTGGTGTCAAATTACCTGTCCATGTGTAAGGGGTTTGCCATACATTGTTTATTTTCCAATTGAAAGTAACTGTTGTTACATTATTAACACCTGCATTGAATATTTTTACCTTTACATCAGTAGCAATGCCCGTCAAAGCACCGCCACCAACTGGTTCTGTAATAGACAATAAGGCTATATCGTTGTTGGTAAAGATAGTGTGGTAAGCCCCTTTTGCTGTGAGGGTGTCTCTATTGATTCCTTCTATATCAGTAGGTACACTTGCTTGTGTTGGACAATACAAATTATGATAGTCTAATAGTTTTGCACTTGCGGTTTCATTTAAGAACACAGGCGAAACAACTACAGAATGTCTATCCGATAAACTGATTGCCTGCAAGGCCGACAACGTGTCTATATCCATATTGTCAATCAAGGCGAGATGCCCAGAGGTGCTATAATAGTTGTTATAATCACTATTCATTGACGTTGAAGCCTTAACATAGAGTGGATAATCAGCCGCAGATGATTTTAGAACAATATTGTTGTTCAAAATATTCACCATATTGGGAAGCAGGTATTCAAAATAGAGTCCATAAGAAGCGGATTTGCCGTTTTTCAAGATAGAGTTGTTGATAATATCCATATAAGATATTCCACCAATTTCCATACCACAGCCATCAACCATCATAATTTCATTGTTGGCAACCAAACCATTTGTATCATGAGCATAGTTGTTAGAGTTAAAGGATTTGAATTTGAAAGCGGCTGAACTTTTTATGGAACTTGTACGATTACCGACTATTCTTCCTGTTCCATTTTCTACATAAACAATAGTACTTGCTACGGGGCTAATGTTAGAATTGTTGCGTTGGGCAAACCTATTGCCTTCTATGTTTAGATGGGTTCCCTCATTGATGTACATACCATAAATATCAAAATCCACAATTTCATTGTTTACAAAACTTACTTTATCAGAAGGCTCGGTCAAGACAACGCTATTGGAACCTCCAGACAAACGGCTATTGTGAACACGCAAATTGTTAATTGGGTATGCTGCATAAAGTACGTTAAATTTAACCATATCATCTACAATGGCAGCACTTTTCAAACTCTCCAACACACAATTGTCTATTTCTATATTGTTACAAGTCTGAGCAAATGCAAGGGGAACGGTAGCACTATAAGTTCCACCACCATCTCCTCTAAGACCACTTATGGTCAAGTTTCTCAAAACAACATTGTTTCTGCTGATATGTATAGTTCCAATGCCACGATAAGTAATACTTGCATCATCTGAACGAGAGATTTTTACGGTAGCCCTATTCCCTAAAGTTGAAACAATGAACAAAGTATCTTGAGCAGTCATTCCTTTAATGTCTGTCAAGGTGATGTTTTCCACATAATTGCCGTTATCACAAGCAATGGTTATATTGCCTTGTACTCCGCAATAATTGAGTTTGTCTAATGCTGCTGTTATTGAAGTTAATGCTCTTGTCTGTCCTACATAAATAGTATCTGTGTATAAACCAGCACAAATGTAAGCATTGCTTATTGTTATAGTGTCATTGGTTTGCACATTATCCACAGCACCATTTACGGTATTTATCCACACTGAAAAACTATTGTTGGTCTCAGCAACATAGGTAATGGCTCCTAAGGTTACCAAAACCGAAGAGTCTGTTGGTAAATTGCCGATGTAGTTATAATTTTGTTGTACACCATTAAATACCCATGTCAAATTGGCGGCAGTAATAGGTGTGGTTCCCTGATTGTACAATTCCACTTGAATATTGGCTTGTGCACC
>CALAVA010000306.1 GCA_937892025.1 uncultured Bacteroidales bacterium | reverse complement strand
ATTTCCTAAGGCCATTGCTCCTAATTCTCCGTTCAATTGTCCTGAAACCGTTAGATGGGTTCTTTTGCCGAAAAAATCCTGTCCAAAATCCACTTCTCCCTTATCGTTTTTGGGAACATTGTTTAAATCTAATGTCGTAACGTTGAACATTTCGCCAGCCCCTTCACAATCTGAGCCTGTAATAATAGGAGTGTGTAGATAGACAAAACCTTTGTCGTTAAAGAAATTGTGAATAGCGAAAGCCAGTGCATGTCTTATTCTCAAAACACAAGAAAAATAATTTGTTCGCGGGCGAAGGTGGGCAATTGAGCGTAAAAATTCCATACTATGTCCCTTTTTCTGCAAAGGATAACGTTCCGCATCGGCAAGACCTAATATGTCTATCTTGGAGGCTTGTATCTCTACATTTTGTCCTTTCCCCATAGATTCAACCAATTTGCCTTCAACAGACAAACAACTCCCTGTTGTGATTTGTTTGAGCAATTGCTCGTCAAAGTTTGCTACATCTACAACAACTTGAATGCCGTGTACGATTGAACCATCATTGATATTGATAAAAAGTACGGAATTATTGCCTCGTTTGGTCCTTACCCAACCTTTGATGTTTACGATATTGTTGATGCCGATAGTTTGACTCTCTTTTATTAATTGAATAATTCTTGTCGTTTTCATTTGCTTGTTTTTTATGTTTTGTATTATTTACAAAGTTATCTATTTGGAATCAATTTACTTGTTTTTAATATAATTGTCAATGGCTTTTGCGGCTGTTCGTCCTGCTCCCATAGCCAAGATAACGGTAGCGGCTCCACTTGTAGCATCGCCTCCTGCAAAAACTCCTTGTTTGGACGTTTGACCATGCTCGTCTATAACTATACAACCTTTTTTGTTTAAACTTAAACCTTCAGTCGTCTTTCCAATGAGAGGGTTTGGACTTGTGCCGAGTGCCATAATTACCATATCTTTGTCAATGCTATAATCAGAACCTTCTATTTCAATGGGTTTTCTTCTTCCAGATTCATCGGGCTCTCCTAATTGCATTTTTCTGAATTGTATGGTTTTTATCCAATTGTTTTCTCCGATAAATTCGACAGGGGTAGTCAAAAAATGAAAATCAATGCCTTCTTCTTTAGCATGACAAACCTCTTCTCTTCGAGCGGGGAGTTCTGTTTCAGAACGTCTATAAAAAACGGACACTTTGGCTCCAAGTCGCAAGGCTGTCCGTGCGGCATCCATGGCCACATTGCCTCCACCTATCACAGCAATGTCTTTCCCGACATAATTTGGTGTTAAATAATGGGGATTATAGGCTTTCATTAAATTGTTTCTTGTTAAAAACTCATTGGCAGAAACTACACCATTAAGGTTTTCTCCTTTGATATTCATAAAATTAGGCAACCCAGCACCAACTCCAATAAATATGGCCTCAAAACCTTCTTCTTCTAATAAGGATTGAATGGAATAGGTTTTTCCTATGACAACATTTGTTTGTATATCAACACCTAATGATTTTAACTTTTCAATTTCAGGCTCTACAACGCTTTGTTTGGGCAATCTAAATTCGGGAATTCCATAGGTGAGTACGCCTCCTGCACGATGTAGGGCTTCAAAAATAGTAACTTTATAACCCATTTTGGCGAGGTCTGCAGCACATGTCAATCCAGCGGGACCACTGCCAATAACTGCTATTTTGTGATTGTTGAAAAAAATAGGTGTGTGAGAATGTGTTTTATTTTCTTTAGCATAGTCTGCAACAAATCGTTCTAATTTTCCAATAGAAACAGCATCACCTTTTTTGCCTAATACACAGCGACCTTCACATTGTGTTTCTTGGGGACATACTCTTCCGCAAATGGCGGGCAATAAGGACGCTTCTGATATTTTTTGAATAGCGGCCGTAAAATTTCCTTCTGCAATGTGAGCGACAAAAGCAGGAATGTCTATCTCTACAGGACAACCTGTCTTGCATTGTGGATTTTTGCATTGCAAACAACGTTGGGCTTCACGAATTGCCTCTTCATCATTATAACCTAAAGTAACTTCCTCAAAAGAATGTATGCGATGTTCTATAGGACATTCTCTTGTCGGAACCTTGTGTAAGCGATTGACTTGCTCAAAACTAACACCGCCAATATGACAAATATGATGTTCTTCTTTTTCTTGATTTTCCAATAATATGCGTTTTTCGACATTGGCATACATGGCCTGTCTTTTCATCGCTTCATCATAATCAATTTGAAATCCATCAAATTCAGGTCCATCTACACAAGTGAATTTTATTTTGCCATTGACAGTAACCCGACAAGCACCGCACATGCCTGTGCCATCTACCATTAGAGAGTTGAGACTGACAATGGTTGGAATATTGTGTGTTTTTGTTAGTGTAGCGATATTTTTCATCATTATCATAGGACCGATGGCAACAACAATATCATAATGAACATGCTGTTGCTCAATGAGATTTTGTAGTACATTGGTAACAAATCCCTTATAGCCTTCACTGCCATCATCGGTAGCAATGTAAAGATTTTTGGCGACAAGTCCCATTTTTGCGGTATAGATGAGTGTCTGTTTAGAGGCAGAACCAATGATAACATCAACATCAACATTGTGCCTATGCATCCATTTTACTTGCGGATAAACAGGTGCCGTGCCAACACCACCAGCGATAAAGAGTATTTTTTTTGTTCGCAATGTTGCTATAGGTATGGAAAGCAACTCCGAGGCTTGACCTAATGGACCAACCATATCAGCAAAAGCATCACCTATCTCATATTGGGACATGGCTTGCGTTGAAGCACCGACAATTTGAAAGACAATGGTTACTAATCCCTTTTCTATATCAACATCACAAACAGTCAATGGAATACGTTCCCCTTGAGAAGCCGCAATAACAATTAAAAATTGTCCCGGTTGTGCTGATTTTGCCAATTGTGGATGCAAAATGTCCATTTCCACAATGTTGGGAGTCAAAAATTGTTTGTTAATGATTTTGTACACAATTATATAAAATAAAATCTAAAAGTTTGCAAAGGTACAAAAAATATTAACAATATATCAGTCTTTTTTGAATAATATGTTTGTTAGAAAAATTTGTTTTCTTTCTAATTTTGGTATTATATGTCTTTTATCCGAATGAACCTTTTTTTTTCTAAAAAGTGTGTAAATATCATGTTTTTTTAGATTGAATAAAAATAATAAGCCAAAATCACAATTTATTCAAATAATTTTTATACCTTTGCACCCGTCAAAAAATAATAACAAAAGCGGTTAGTTCAGTAAACGTAATTGTCAGTGTTAGCAATGTGAATCGTGTGAATGCCGTGATAAAACAATAAGAAAAATGAAATCAGAATTGATTAAATTTGTAGAAGCCCAAACGGTAGCAAAGAAAGAATTTCCCGCATTTTCAGCAGGAGATACCGTAACGGTTACGTACAGGATTGTAGAAGGTAACAAAGAACGTTTGCAAGCCTATCAAGGTGTTGTTTTACAACGTGTTGGTACGGGGGCAACAGAAACTTTTACTGTTAGGAAAATTTCAAATGGAATAGGCGTAGAAAGAATTTTCCCATTAAATTCTCCCTTTATTGACAATATTGTTGTGAATAAACATGGTGTAGTTCGCCGTGCGAGAATATTTTATTTGAGAGGCTTGACGGGTAAAAAAGCACGTATTAAAGAAAAACGTTCATAAAGAAGAAAAAGACGGTTTTTTAACCGTTTTTTCTTTTTTTTTATTTAATTTTCTTTTTTTTAATTTAGAAATTATTATTATGGCAACAACAGCAGATTTTAAAAATGGATTATGTATAGAGCATAATGGAGAGTTATGGTCTATTGTTGAATTTCAACATGTAAAACCAGGTAAAGGTCCTGCTTTTGTCCGTACAAAATTAAGAAATTTACGGACAGGAAGAGTTTTGGAAAATACTTTTACTGCAGGTGTGAAAATAGATTTGGCTCGTGTAGAACGTCGTCAATATCAATTTTTATACAAAGAAAATGACAATACCTATAATTTTATGCACAATGAAACATTTGAACAGATTGCAATAGATGGAAATATGATTTCCAATGCAGCCTTGTTGAAAGAAGGGCAAGTTGTAGAGATTATGTATCATACAGAATCAGACACGCCACTTACTTGCGAATTGCCTGCTTTTGTGGATTTAAAAGTTACATATACCGAACCCGGTGTAAAAGGTGATACGGCAACAAATTCGTTGAAACGAGCCATTGTTGAAACAGGTGCGGAAGTAATGGTGCCTTTGTTTATCAATGAGGGCGAAATGATAAAAGTAGATACGCGTACCAACCGCTATTCTGAACGAGTAAAATAAGATAATAATGATTTTTGAAAAAGAAATATCTGTAAAAGAAATTTTACAAATTATTGATACTGAGGCTGTCGTAATAGGTAACGATAATGAAAATGTACTTGGTATCAATGAAATACACATGGTGCAAAATGGAGAAATCACTTTTGTTGATAATCCCAAATATTACGAAAAGGCTTTACAAAGCAAAGCGGCTTTCGTCCTTATTGATATTAAGCCAGAAAATACATACGGCAAAACATTAATAGTTGTCAAAGACCCATTTAGTGCCTATGTGAAAATTGTGAAACATGTTCGTAAGTTTTATCCACAATCTACTTTCATTCACCCCTCTGCACAAATTGGAGAAGGAACTATTCTTCAACCCGGAGTGTTTGTTGGGGCAAATGTAAAGATTGGCAAAAATTGCATTATTCATTCCAATGTGAGCATTTATGATCATACAACAATTGGAAACAATGTGATTATTCAAGCCAATAGTGTGATAGGCGGAGAGGCTTTCTATTTTAAACATCGTCCTAATAATTGTTGGGATAAATTAGAGTCTTGTGGAACGACAACTATTGCCGATAATGTAGAAATTGGTGCATTATGTACTATCGATAAAGGCGTTAGCGGCGATACCTTTGTGGGCGAAGGTTGTAAGTTTGATAATCATGTTCAAGTAGGACACGATACACATATTGGAAAACATGTTTTGGTCGGTTCTCATTGTGCTATTGCAGGGGTAACTACCATAGAGGACGATTGCATTATTTGGGCAAGAGTTTCTATTAATAAGGATTTGGTTGTCGGCAAAGGTACCGTATTGTTAGCAACATCTGCAATAGACAAATCTGTTGAGGCAGGTGGAAAAGTCCTTTTCGGCTCTCCTGCAATAGAAGTAAGCAAAAAATGGAGAGAATTGGCAGCCTTGAGGTTGTTGCCTGATATGATGCAAGATATCCGTGATTTGAAAAAAGAAATCACTGAACTTAAAAAACAAAAATAGTTGTTTCCTAATTTTACCCTATGATAAATCTTGACGGAAAAGGAAGTATTGCCATTTGTGGAGATTCCGAATTAGGAATAACTTTACGTATGGTTAATCGTCATGGTTTAATTAGTGGAGCCACAGGTACAGGAAAAACATGTACTTTGCAGAATTTGGCGGAAACCTTTAGTAGCATGGGCATCCCCGTGTTCGCAACTGATATTAAAGGCGATTTGTCCGGTATCGGCCAGCAAGGGGGAAATAACGAACATATAGAAAAACGTATTTCAACCTATCATCTGAAAGAACGAGGATTTAACTATAAGGCCTTCCCCGTTTGCTTTTGGGATATTTTTGGAGAAAAAGGACACCCTATAAGAACTACAATTTCTGAAATGGGACCTATGCTGATGAGTCGTTTGCTTACACTCAATGACACACAAAGTGATGTGCTAACTTTGATATTTAAAATAGCAGATGACAATAAATTGTTGTTATTGGACTTGAAAGATTTAAGAAAGATGGTTGAACATGTCGGCAATCATCGGAGCGACTATACAACGAGTTATGGCAATATTTCGCCTGCAAGCATAGGAGCAATACAAAGAAGTTTGCTTTCTTTAGAAGAACAAGGCGGAAATGTGTTTTTCGGTGAGCCTGCTATTGATATTCATGATTTTCTGCAAACACAAGACGGAAAAGGAATTGTCAATATTATGACAGCAGATAAACTGATGAATGCTCCACGTGTGTACACTTCATTTTTGTTATATTTGCTTTCAGAATTGTTTGAACAATTGCCAGAAGTAGGAGATTTGGATAAACCTAAACTCGTTTTTTTCTTTGATGAAGCCCATTTATTGTTTAATGATGCTCCAAAAGCCTTGTTAGAAAAAATAGAACAAGTCGTTCGCCTTATTCGCTCTAAAGGAGTTGGCATTTATTTTTGTACACAAAATCCAATGGATATTCCTGATACTATTTTGGGACAATTAGGCAATAGAATACAACATGCTTTACGGGCATTTACCCCTAAAGACCAAAAGGTTATAAATGCCGTTGCTCAAACATTTCGGCAAAATCCTGCCATTAAAACTGATGAGGCTATTATGAATTTGGGAGTAGGAGAGGCTTTGGTTTCATTTTTGGACGAAAATGGAATTCCGTCTATAGTAGAAAAAGCAATCATTCTCCCTCCTGAAGGACATGTCGGTGTTATATCTGATATGGACAGACAAAATATTATTCGTCATTCTGCTGTTTTTGGAGCCTATGAAAACGTGGAAGATAATTTGTCAGCCTTTGAAATGCTGACAGAACAACACAATGCTGAACAATTGGCAAAAGAAGAAATAATAAAACAAAAAGAAGAACTCGCTCGTCAAAAAGAAGTCGATAAACAACGAAAAGAATTAGAAAAACAACAAAAGGAAGAACAACAACGCAAACAAAAAGAACAAGATGAAATGTTTGGCGGCATGGCAAAAATGATAAAAACAAAAGCGAAAAGAGAAGCCGTAAACACTTTGTTTAAAGTAGGACGCGGGTTGTTGGGTACCATATTGGGCGGAAAAAAATAAGACTACTTTTTTACCGAAGAATTTTGAAATTTTAATATTACTGTCCGCTAAACTTTCTACATTAGCATAAAATTAGGGCTGAAACCAGA
>CALAVA010000305.1 GCA_937892025.1 uncultured Bacteroidales bacterium | reverse complement strand
GGGGCGGCTTTGGGCTTGGCTCAAACATTTTTTGACAATGGTTTCTTTGACGGGAACGCAGTGGCGGTGTGTACCGCTATAGGCATGTGTTGGAGTGGATTTCTTTCCACACATACTGCTATGTTGGATTCTTTGGGGTATAGAAAATGTATCTCAAAGGCTTTGTTGGCACATACAATTGCTGGACTTTGTGCCGGCGTGATTGCACATTGGTTGTATGTGTTGATAATGTTAGTGATTTAGGATATTGAAGATATAAATTATTTAACAATATAAAATATTATGGAACGGATATATGATTTCAAAGCTTTAACAAGCAAGGGAGAAGAATTGGCTTTTTCCCAATTTGAAGGGAAAGTACTATTGATAGTTAATACAGCGAGCAAATGTGGGTTTACACCACAGTTTGCAAGTTTGGAGGAGTTGAACAAAAAATACAAAGACCAAGGTTTGGTGATTATTGGTTTTCCGTGTAATCAGTTTGCTCATCAAGACCCGGGTAGTGATGAAGAAATATCAGGCTTTTGCCAACTCAACTATGGGGTAAGTTTTCAGATAATGAAAAAAATAGATGTCAATGGCGAGAATGCTCACCCTATATTTACATTTCTCAAAACAAAGGCTCCTAATGAAGATATAAAAGGAGTAAAAGCAAAGATGTTTTCTGTGATGTTTAAAATGATGAGCAAATCACTGGAGACAGAGAGCGACATAAAGTGGAATTTCACCAAATTTCTTATTAGTAAAGATGGACAAGTTATCAAACGCTATGCTCCAACCACTAATCCTGAAACAATAGAAAAAGACATTGTGGACATGTTGAATGCTCAATAGTGTTTTTGCCGTCTGCAAAATGAAGAAGGATACCTTTTTGAGGTATCCTTCTTTTTTAGTTGAGGGTTTGAAAATAAGTGTTAAGTGTTAGGTGTTATGTGTTAAATGTTAGGTGTTAAGTGTTAGGTGTTAAGTGTTAAGTGTTAGGTGTTAGGTGTTGCGGTCAGGTACAAGTATTGGAGCCAATATACGGGAGGGATTTCAGGGGCAAAGCGATGCAGACTTTATCGCCAAACTCTCTATATCGCAGAAGGAGGTTTCCGAGACAATGTATTTGCTCGAACTATTGCACGAAAGTGGCTACATGGAAGACAAGCTCTTTGAAAGCATCTATGCCGACGGCGAAGAAATAATGAAACTACTCACCTCCAGCCTCAAAAAGAAAAAGGCCACCCAAAATCTAACACTTAACACTTAACACTTAACACCTAACACCTAACACCTAACACTTAACCCTTAACCCCGTTTTCTCAGTTTGAGCAATTGTCCCCTACCCTCTCTCTACATGTAGTGCCTACAAAATAGAGCAATGTCAGCAAGCAAATAAAGGCGATAACTATAAAAACCGCCAAACTATTTTCGTTCGTCAAAGACGTAACAAGAGAAAAAATAAAACTACCCAACAAGACAAAAACAAATGTGATTAGATTCATATAGGCTAACATTTGTCCGTTCTTTTGCCCCGTATCTGCCTTTTGTATCATGGCCAAACAAGGTATTTCAAAACACCCTCCCATAAATGCCAAGACAAAGACAAGCCCCGCACAAATATACACATTCGGATTAACAAGAACAATAATTGCCAAACAAAGTATCATTACCGACAAGCCCACAAACACAAGTGTTCTATCCGAAACGAAACTACCAATTTTACCACCAATAGTACAGCCCAAAGCAATGCCTGTGGCCGCAATTGCCATCACTATGCCCGCCGTTGTGTTTGATTGTGCCAAAGTATGCGTACAATGCAAGACCAAATTCATCTGCAACAAACCACCCATCAACCAAAAGACAGACACTCCAAACACCCCCGCATTGAGACCTTTAAACTGGCGGGCATAACGATATGAATCTACAATAAATTTTATCGGATTAATAGTAGAAAAATCATCTTCCGCTACCGTCCGCTCCTCCTTGACATGTATGCCAAAACAACAAAGACAACCTAAAACGGCAAACAAAAAAAACAAGCCTCCAACAAGATATGGGTGATAATGGTCTGACAAATATGCCGCCAAACTTGTACCCACCAAAATAGCCAAAAACGCCATCGTTTCAAAAACACCACTGCCAAAATTAACCCTCGACTTGCCACCTATATCTCTTATCAAACCATATTTTGACGGAGAATACATACAACTCTGTATCCCCATCAACAGCACCGACAACCAACCACACAAAACCGATTCCGTCAAAAAAGAAACAATAGCAAGTGCCACAATGGGAAACTCCGCCAACTTGCAAACTCTAAAAATGGTCTGCTTGGAATATAAAACCGTGATTTTTCCACTCAAAGGAGAAAACAACAAATAGGGTATCACCAAGGCCGCCGATATGGCAGATATTAACTGCGATTGACTTAACCACGAAGGAGCAGACCACAGCACGGCCACAAACACCAAACAATGCTTGATGAAATTATCATTGAGAATGCCAAAAAAATTGGCAGTAAACAAGTATAACCAATTCCGCCGCCGATTGTTCATAAACACACTACACCGATTTCTCCTCATGAAAAACCTCCAAATTGCAAGGCTGACCATTTAATATATCAAACCGCAAAAAAGTAATGGCACGATGAAAACCATAACGACCCGCCGCACCCGGATTTATCGCCAACAACCTATGCCGCTCATCATACTTCACCTTCAAAATATGAGAATGACCACAGACAAAAATATCCGGCTTGTAAGCCTCTATCAATTGCAAAGAGCGAGAATTGTATTTCGGAGGATAACCACCTATATGAATCATCAATACTTTTAAATGCTCCACCTCAAAACAAAGATATTCTGCCGTCTTTAAACGAATATCATTGCCATCTATATTTCCATAAACGGCTTTTAAAGATTTTCCCTCCGACAATGATTGATAAATATCTATACTTCCTATATCGCCAGCATGCCAAATTTGGGAACAAGGAGAAAAAAAACTATCTATCTGCGGGTGCAAATAACCATGTGTATCTGACAAAACACCTATTTTCATATCGCTATGTATAAAAAAAGTTGCCTAATGGCAACTTTTTGTGGTTTATTGTATTTTCTTAATCTTAAATTCAACCCTACGATTAAGTTGTCTACCCTCATCGGTATCATTTGTCGCTATGGGCTTGGAGGCTCCATAACCCTTATAAGATAAACGTTTGGCTGATATACCATGACTTACCAACCAATTTACAACAGCCTTAGCCCTATTCATTGATAAAGCCTTATTGTAAGAATCTGACCCCTTGCTATCGGTATGACCACTCAATTCTATCTCCATGTGAGGATTGTCTTGCATAAAACCCAACAACTTATTCAATTCCTTATCCGATTCACTCCGTAATGTATATTTATCATAATCAAAAAAGATATTATTTAAAACAAAAATGGCATCTTTTTCAAATTTGTTTATCACAAAATCCTTAGAAAATTGTTGATGTGGCTCGGGAGTCGTAAAAGAATCTTCTACACCTACATATTGGTTTTTGTCCAAAACAACATCAAATTTTGTGTTGGCAGGTAAGGCAAAATCTATCTGACCAATCTCATTTGAAGTGGAGGTTAAGACAAGCACATTGCAAGTTTTTCCATCTATTTGCTCCTCATGAATATAAGGCAATAAATCTTCAGATATATACATATCGTTTGACAATACAGATTTTAACGTAACATTTACCCCTGAAACAGGATTACCATTGTTATCTGTAATGTTTGTCGCAAATGTAACCATATTGTCTTCCTCCATGGTTGCAGTATCGGTTTTGTCCAAAAGTCTTACATAATAAATATCCCGACAACCCTTTCCGTCTATACGGTCAGAAGTCAAATACATGTCCTTTTCCCGATTGATGGTAAAAGATGTTTCATTTGCAATAGAATTGATAGGATACCCCATGTTTACAGGCTTGGAAAAGGAGTTTCCGCGTGGCTGTACTGAGAAAATATCATAGCCACCTATACTATTCTCATTATTTGATATTAAATAGAATATCGGTGTGCCATCTTCTGACTTTTGTTGCATAAACAACAATTCATCATAATCTGTATTTACTGGAGCGACTCCTACTATTTTTCCCCATGTCTCTTTACAAGGTTTATTCTTTTTGGTCCCTTTCAAAGTTCTTGTTATCTTATAAATATCAAAGTCTTTGGCTTTATCGGCAGAAACTTTCTTTTGCTCCTTGGCTGACAAATTATAAAAACCTTTAGGGCAATTGCTTGCAAAATAAATCGTATTTCCATCATCTGCATAAGTAGCATTCATGGTTACAAATGTTTGGGTATTGATGGGTTTTATTGGGTGTTCTATCTTATTTCTACCCTTTATTTTTGCATTAAATTCATATATATTGCCGTCATAATTTGTCAAGAAAGCATTGTCCAACTCACTTGACAACAGCGATTGATAACTATTGAGAAATCTAATAGCATAGGCAGTGTGCATCTGGTGGCAAACCCCGACGGAGACCCCTCACAACTGTG
>CALAVA010000304.1 GCA_937892025.1 uncultured Bacteroidales bacterium | reverse complement strand
GATCGTGATGTGACTGGAGTTCAGACGTGTGCTCTTCCGATCTCCTACCAATGCAAGTGTATTTCTCATCTATTATTTTTTCTGTTGATTTCGTACAAATATCTTACTTATTTTTGCAAAGATATAATTTTTTGTATAACTGAGGTGTTTTTATACAAAAAACAAATAGTTTTTATAAGTTCAATTTGGAAAGTTATAAAAGCGGGTAACTAAAAAAATGAAAAAAATATCAGTTTGTTAGATTTATTTTAATACTTTTGTACTTTAATTAAAGTTTTTATATTATGAAAAGGTTATTGATTTTTGTCTATGTAAGTTTATTTACAATTCCTATCTTTGCTCAATTTAATAGTGAACAATTGAGTTTTGTTTCAGAAAAAAATATGCGTTTTTTTGTTTATTTTGACAATATTTCTCAAAATGAAAGACCAGAGATGTCCATATCCATAACTCACATAACGGCTCCTTTTGTAGATGTCAATATTTATGTGGATAAGGGTGGTGCAAGAAAAGAAAAAATTATTCAAGAAAGAATTAGTTTTTCTTCAAAAGAAAGGTTTTTTCTGATAAAATATGACCCTCGGAAAAAAGCATATCAATTAAGACCAATAGAACCTTTTAATGCAAAAGTACAAATGAAAAGCAAGGGTTTAGAATCTGTAATGGTTGGTGTCTTAGAAAAAGGTTTAGACTTGGGGAAAAATGAAATTCGTGATGATTATTCTCATTCTCAACAATATAATGAACATAAACAATTTCAACCGCAGTCTCAACAAAAACAAACTCAACATCAATTTTCACCTCAATCGCAACAACCTCAGCAATCTCAGCAAAGGCAAATTCAAGCTCAACCCAATCAGCAACAAGCTCCTATTCAAGTTAATATAAACGTAACAACAACGGAACAATCGGCCACAAGAAAGCCGAACATCGCTCCACAAACACCTGTTTCTGTTGTAGAACCAGAAACTCCACCGACTCCTATGTTCTGTTCCGATAAAGATTTTGGAGAAGCATTAGATATGGTACAAGCAGAACCTTTTGACGACAATCGTATTGATTTGGCAAAACAAATCATTTCTTCTCAAAATCTAAAAATAGAGCAATTGATAAAATTGGCAAATGTTTTCTCTTTTGAAGATTCAAAATTAGAAATTTTAAAGTTTGCCTATGATTATTCATTTGAAAAAAATAGATATTATCTTGTAAATAAAGTGTTTAAATATTCGTCTTCGAAAGACGAGTTGAATGAATATATAAAAAGCAGGTAATTTTTTTGTTTGACGGAAGTGTATTTGGGAATGGTAAAAAAATACCAAGATACTTTATTGTTTTTCCAAAAGTAAATTTTCTTTTTTTGTCATAAGAGAATACCAAACAAGAGAAACGTGGATAAAACAAGAGAATTAGAAACAAAACCGATAGGACAATTGTTATGGCAATATGCCTTGCCTGCTGTTATCACGCAAGTAGTAGCCTCAATATACAATATTGTAGATAGAGTTTTTTTGGGACAATATGTCAGTGCATTGGCTATAGCAGGTTTAGCCATTACAATGCCTGTAATGAATATCATACATGCTTTTGGCTCTTTGGTGGGCGTAGGTGCTTCTTCTCGCATGAGTATTGTTTTGGGTCGTAAAGATATCCATTGGGCGGAAAATATATTGGGAAATAGCATGTTACTGACTTTTTTCTTTGGATTTCTTTTTGTTACTTGCGGTTATGTTTTTATGGACGACATCTTGAATCTTTTTGGTGCTTCAGAAGAAACGATTGCTTATTCTCGTGAATATATGCAGATTGTTCTCCCCGGTATGTTTTTTACCACGGTTACTTTTAATTTGACAGGATTGATGCGTGCAAGTGGTTATCCTATCAAAAGCATGTGTATAATGGCAGGAGGAGCCGTTCTTAATATTTTTCTTGATGCCTTATTTATTATGGTGTTGGGTTGGGGAATAACGGGTGCAGCATGGGCGACGAGCATTTCTATGTTTGTGATGTCTATTGTGGCGGTCTTTCATTTTGTCGCTCCACATTCATTTATTCGTTTCAAACGACACGCATGGACACCAAAACTCTATATATTCCGTAATGTACTCCTTATTGGATTGAGCCCATTTTTGATGAATTTTGCAGCTTCTTTTGTTGTGGCATTGCTCAACAAGCAATTGCTTAGATATGGTAATCTTTTAACTGTGGAAAATGGTGGCGATTTGGCAGTAGGGGCATACGGTCTTGTCAATACGTATGGGTCTTTTTTGGTGATGTTTATTTTAGGAATGTGTCAAGGTATGCAACCTATTGCAGGATATAATTATGGAGCATCGCAAAATCATAGATTGAAAGAGGTGTTCTTGCTTACTATGAAATGGACTATTATTGTTGGCACTATAGGTGCAATTTTAGCACTTTCTATTCCTCAATTTATTCTTAGGGCATTTACTTCTGATGAAATTTTGGTGAATATTGGTGTTCCCGCTATGCGTTACTTAAATGTAATGATGCCGTTGATTGCCTTTACGATTACTAATTCGCAGTTTTTTCAAAGTATAGACAAACCTTGGATAGCCATTGTTACGAGTTTGTCTCGACAAGTACTTTTTCTTATTCCGTTGATGTTTCTTATTCCGCTTGTGGTTATTAAATTGGGCGGTGAAGGTTTGACAGGTGTGTGGATTACTTGTACAATTTGTGATGTTTTGGGGGCATTGCTCGCCGCCATATTGATGATTTCTCAAATAAAAGTATTTAGGCAGGGATATATTCCGACAGCACGCAAGCAATACAAAGAGGCAGGACCAAAAAAATGAAATTATTGCCGTCCGCTAAAACTTTAAAAAGCATCAAATATCCATCTGCAATGCCGAAATAGGCATTGCAGATTATTTTTTCAAAAAGTAAGTCCACTCAGTCGAAGAGTGATGGTTCGTCAGATGGCGGATTATCCATTTTAAGAATTTTTAGCTTGCCACCTATCGGCAGATTGGTATTTCTATGTGGGTTAGGTTGTCTGTTGCCGATTTCAGCCATTGCTGATATCTCGCAACGACACGCAATCGGCAAACTGACAGAAAACCATGCTCATAAAGTGTGTTCACGTATTGAAGCCTTTGCTGTGCTTGTCTGTCCCGTACTCTCAGATTGTCTTCTTTGTCTCGTCTATGGGTAACTTTTGGAATATTTGAGAAAAAAATGTTATCTTTGCAAAAAAAGTGAGATAATGTTACAATTAGGTAAAAAAATATTTCATTCTCGTTTATTTTTAGGTACGGGAAAATTCAGCTCTGGCGAAATGATGGAAAAATCCATTATTGCTTCAGGTACAGAGATGGTAACTATGGCCATGAAACGGATAGATTTGGCACATACCACTACAGATGATATGGCAAAACATATTATTAAAACTGGAGTGCAATTGTTGCCCAATACTTCCGGTGTAAGAGATGCCAAAGAGGCTGTTTTTGCTGCAGAAATGGCGAGAGAAGCCTTTGAAACCAATTTTATTAAATTGGAGATTCATCCGGACCCAAGGTTTTTACTTCCAGACCCTATAGAAACTTTGAAAGCCACAGAAGAATTGGTCAAAAAAGGCTTTGTTGTTTTGCCTTATATTCAAGCAGACCCCGTTTTGTGCAAACGTTTAGAAGAGGTTGGCACAGCAGCCGTTATGCCACTTGGATCTTTAATAGGTACAAATCAAGGCTTGAAAACAAAATCATTTTTAGAGATTATTATATCACAAAGCACAGTGCCTGTAATTATAGATGCTGGTATCGGTGCTCCGAGTCATGCGGCTATGGCTATGGAAATGGGGGCAGATGCCGTTTTGGTAAATACCGCTATTGCCGTTGCCGGAGAGTCTGAAAAAATGGCAAAAGCCTTTGCTCTTGCTGTTGAAGCAGGACGTATGGCTTATGAAGCTAAATTGGGAACAATGGTACATACACAAGCAATTGCCAGCAGTCCACTAACAGCATTTTTAGACGAATAAGTTTTTTTTGTAAATATAGAAAATCATCATCATGCAAAGAGAAGATTATATAAACAAACTTGATTTGCACCCTCATCCTGAAGGAGGCTACTATCGTCAGATTTATGGTAACGATGCTATAGGAGTGAAAAGCGTTTCTACAATTTATTATATGCTTTGCAATGATGAATTTTCGGCTTTTCATGCTTTGCATAATGTTGTGGAAATATGGTATTATCATGCAGGAGAGCCACTTAATATTTATGTTATTGCTCCCGATGGCACCTTGTCTGTGCATCATTTGTCCGTTGAGGAAGAAATGCAGGTTGTTATTGAGCCAGAACATTGGTTTGCAGCGGAGTTGCCAAACAAAAAAGGCTTTTCGCTTGTCGGCTGTGCTGTCGCACCTGCGTTTGATTTTGATTGTTTTGAATTAGCCCAAAAAGAAGATTTATTGAAAAAATTTCCACAACACAAAGCATTAATAGAACATTTGTGTAAAATAGTCCGTCCTTAAAAATCGCACATACCACACTTTCTTTCAATAATTCCAAGTCGGCAGGGTGATAAAGTGCAGTATGTCGGTGTGGTGAAGATGATGTTTACGATGTAATGCACCTGCCAAAAGAGCAAAAGAAAAGCCTTCTTTAATTTTTCTATATACTTTTTGAGGTTCCATACTGCACCTGAGAGCTATGCGTTATTCTGCAAGGTTTTTGCTGTGTTATTCAAATTTTCTTGCATTTATAACGCATATTATTTGACTTTATTGTATTGAATGATAAATATTTAATGCGTTTTATGACGGACTATATTATTGATTATTAGTTTGTTATAACGTTTTTTTTCTGCATTCTTCCACACAATAAGTTACTATATTTTGCGAAATGAATTTATAGAATTTCTTTTAATTTTTTTCATAGTAATGGGGTAGGGTAAAGCTAAAAGTTGTTTTTTCGTTGGGGATAGATTCAAATGAAATGTTGCCACCCCATGAAAAAACAATATTCTTTACAACAGATAATCCTATCCCACTGCCCGATGTCTTTGTTGTAAAATTTGGTTGAAAAATTTTATCCTTTTCTTCTGGAAGAATTCCTTTTCCATTGTCTGTAATATTGATTTGCCAAAAATGTTCTCCATAATTTTGGAGAACAATATCAATAGTCAATATTTCATTTGTTTTTTGTGCTTGAACGGCATTTTTAATTAAATTAACTAAAACTCTGATTAGCTGAGATTTATCAATAAATGAAAGTGGCTTATTGTTATTGCTTTTATTGATAAAAGAAATTTTTATATTTTGTTCTGCTTCAAATAAAAGTATGGTATCTTGAACGATTGTAACAATATTTTCTGTTGTGGCATTTGTCATTGAATTTTGGGCAATATTAGAAAAAGATGAGGCCGTTTCATTTAAAATGTCAATTTGTTCCAAAATCATGAGCATATAATCTTTTAATTTTTTCTTGTCAAGATTATCAATGTTTTGTAGAAGCAATTGTGTTTTTAATCGCATGGGTGTTAGTGGATTTTTTATTTCGTGGGCAATTTGTTTTGCCATCTCTTTCCATGCCATTTCTTGGGCATTTTTTTCTAATATTTCTGCACTCGCTCGCAAGCGTTCTTGTAAAATGTTGTAACTATTTACCAATTGACCAATTTCATCATTCCTATACCAAACAATTTTTTCAAAATTTTGGTTTTCTACATCTATTTTAAAAAGGTTTTTGGTTACTTTTTGTAAAGGTTTAGTGATAATTTTAACCATGTAAAATCCAAGAACAATAATGGCAAAGATGATAAACAAGCCTAATCCAATAAATTTGGAAACAAAATAGCGATATTTAATGATAATATCTTGAAAAGAGGTTATTTTTGGAGTTAATAATCCTATATAACCGATAATATTATTGCTGTTGTCTTTTAAGGCACTGTAAATAAAGTTGTTATTTCCTTCTGCTTGGTCTTTTGAAAAAAACGGACTATTTCTGAACTTAAAAACATGAAAGATAGAAGGATGGATAAGTGTACTTGTTGTTGTTAATCCTTTCCCATAACTTTGTACAACTTGCCCAAATTTGTCGTAAATATTTAAATCTAAAAATTCTGCATCAAATAATTTTTCAATCATTTCGTTTATTTGTTCCAATGCAGGCTCATTCAAGTTTGTAATGTTTTTTTCTTCAATAGTCAAAGAAATGCTACGTTGGATTTCTTTTGCATTGTCCATTAGCATTTGTTCATGATACTCTTCTCTTGTCATAATATAGAATCGGACAAAGAAAATCATCAGTATAATGACGACTATTACAAAAAATGAAAGAATAAAACTATTAAGTATCAGATTTATACTCATAGGTAAATGTTCTATTTTTGCATTTAGAAAAATAGACAAAAACAATGCTAACAATAAACATAAAAAATTGAGAACAAAGGCAATTTCCACAAATGCAATATTTTGCCATTGGGATATTTTGACAGGTGAAATAAGTAGAATGAAATTGTCCTTTGCATAAGCGGAATAATGTATTCTGTCTTTTTTGAAATGGACTTGATTGTTGTCAAATTTATCTTGATTATAATCAGAAAAAGAAGACAAAAATGGTTTTTGTGCTTGTCCGATAGTGGCTTTTAGCACACCTTGTTCATAAACGGCAAGTGCAAAATTGTTGTTGGGATTGTCTATAATATTAGCAAAAGCATTATTTTGCAAAACAATCAAGAGTATATAATTGCAAGAATCAATTTGTAGGGGTTGGTGTATGACATATTCTGTAAATCCAAGTCTTTTTTGTCGGCAGAGAATGGCAGGAGCCTCCACAAAATTTGACGATAAATATTTTTGTTTGAGTGATAGCATTTTTAGGCTATCTTTTGTGTCTGATAGGTTGCTTAAATTGATGAAAATATGAAATTTGTCAAATTTTTTTTCAAAATATTTGTTGAATATATAATTTTTTATATTTGAAATACTTCTGTAATCCATTGATACAGAGTTGTATAAAACAGAGTCTGTTTCTATTTGGGCAACAATTTCTTGTAATTCAAAATTTATATACGGGTCTTCTTGTAAAAAGATTTGTTCTGCAAGTGTTTTTTCTAAAATCCTTTCTCGTTCTTTGTTCGGATGTCTTAAAAGAAAGAATAGACCAAAACTCATTATCAACATTCCGGAGAGATAGAACCAAAGTTGATGTCTTTTGTCAAAAATTTGAAAGACAATAAGTCCAATAAATAAGATGATGAAAACGAGAAAGAAAGATAATAGTGCAGGCTGTCTGATAATGTTTTGGGAGAAAATCAGAATAACAGACATTACAAGCGTTGTGCCTATGCCTAAAATTAAAAATAACTTTGGATTTTCTATCCATTTATAAAACTCATTGATACATTTTTTGCTGATAATGAAAATGCTCCACAATAAAAATAGAACAGAAATAATAGCCACCCAACTTAATATATCGTATTGGAAAATCATATTAGGCAATAAAGTCAGAATACTATCGTGAGTTACACTTGTGATAATGGTGCAAAAAAACCAATCAAAGCAAATAAGCCCACAAAAGGCAACAATTGTGTAAAGTATTTTTTTATATTGCTTAAAAACGGAGTTTTTTAGAATAAATAGATTGTTAAACAAAATGGCAAAACCTAACAAAAGATAAGATAGGATAAACAAGATACCTAAACTTTTGACAGAAGAAGAAGAGTAATATATGGGAGTGAATAATTTTGGACAGAATAGGGGAGACCATAAAAAAGGTATCAAAAAGGATATGCCCAATAGGTTGCCACCCATAATAAGAAGTATTTTGGGAGAATTTTTAAAAATTGACCAAAATTTCATTAAACCAATTATTGCATAATTGACAAAAATTACGGCTGTTATAGCCAAAAATAAGAGCAATGTGGCCAATAATGTGTTTTCATCTGTAGGTTGAAAATTCAAACCAATCAAAGGTTCGTGAAATTGGTTGACGACAATAAAATTATCAGAAGATGAATTTAAATCTAATGGGGTAAAATAAGGACAAATGTTTTTGTATTTGTTGGTGAGTTCTTCCAAAGAAAAACCGACAAAATAGATTGTGTTTTTTACCTCCTTGTGCTTTATATAAAGCCATTGGTCTTGAAAATTATAAACAGAAGGAATGTTTTCTTTTTGTAGATTTTGAGGTATCCGCAACTTGTTGGTATTCCATGCTGTTAACAGAGAATCACGATAAACAAACACATAAAAAGAGGGGTCATCATAATGTTTTTGTTGAAGAAAATCCAATAATTCTTCAGAATTGTCTATAGAAACAGCCTCTTTTAACGACAGAAAAAGTCTATCAACTTGTTTCTCTTTGTCTAAAAAGCTTTTTTGATAAGTTTTATATAAGTGTTTGTTAGGAGAAGAAACATTGAGGTGAAGAGCAAAAAGGTAACATGCCGCCCATAAAACAACGCCAACAATTAAAAGTATAAGATATTTCTTTTTTGTGTTGATTTTTATCATAATAAATGACTAAAAGGTAAAATGATAAGTGCTATTATTTTTCTGAATGGAGATTGTTGCTTCCATTTTTCCTTATCAAAAGGCAAGGTTTTTTCTAATGTTCCCTCAATATGATTGTCAATCATTTGGGCTGGAATTTCATCATGTCCTATCATAGCAATTTCAAACATATATTTAAAACTTCGATGGTCCATATTTGCTGAAGAAACGGAAAAAATGTTGTCATCTATTCTTAACAATTTGGCGTGCAAATTGCCTTGTTGAAAAAAAACGATATGGATTCCATGATTATGTAATTGTTCTAAAAACAAATCTCTAACATAATCAGCAATTTTTACATCTGAATTTTGAGGCAAAATAACAGTTACTTTTACGCCACGTTTTACTGCATGTATCAAAGCTTTGTATATGCTGTGTCCGGGCAGAAAATAGGGAGATTCTATAAAAATGTTTTTTTGGGCCTTGTTTATCAAATTTATGTAATTTTTTTTGATGCGTTGTGAAAATACCGTTGGAACTTCCCTAATGAAAAACAAGTTGTTAAAACGAATGGTTTTTCGGTATAGTTTTTTAGACTGAGCAATGGTAAATTCCTTATTATAAATTTTGAAATTATCCAAAAATATTTTTTTCAGAGTTGGACACACCTCGCCTTCCATTCTTAAAATGGATTCTCTCCATTGTTTGGAATATTGGGTAAAATTGGCCGAACCGAGATAAGAAATATTATCGTCAATGGCGATGATTTTTCTATGGTCCCGGCAATGGTTTTTTTGAAATATCATAATGGAGGCAAACACAAATTCTTTGAATAATCTTACTTCTATGCCAACGGCACTCATTTTATTGATACAGCGGTTAGTGGTTCCTGTCCCCCACCAATCTGCCAATATTTTTACTTGAACACCTCGTTGATGGCTATCAATAAGAGCATCTGTCAATTCTTGTCCAACTTCATCATCTGCAATACGGAAAGATTCTATATATATGTATTTTTTCGCATTTGCAATGTCAGCGATAACATCTTTATACCATAAGGCTGTAGAACTATAGAATTTGTAAGTTATTTTTTTTGAGGACATTGAAAGTATATCGCTTTCTCTATTGTGTACCCCCGACAGGAATCGAACCTGTATTTAAAGTTTAGGAAACTTCCGTTCTATCCGTTGAACTACAGGGGCTTACAGCATAATGGCTGAAATTATTTTTCTTCTGTTTCTTTGTCTTTTGGGGTGTCGGGCATTTCTTTTAGTTCCTTTTCAACTGATATTAGTTTGTTTTGCCATTTGGCAATTTCCTTTTTCATTTGATTTATTTTTTCTTCAAAAGGACGAAGCATTTCAGAATTTTTCATCCTTTCAAATATCCGCATATTGTTCTCTAAATTACATAAATCTTTTGTTTTTGCTTCAATTTCTTTTTGATATTTTTTCTTTAGAGAAACAAGGGCAGATTTGTCGCCAGTTTCTTTCAAATTGAGGAGTTTTTCGTTCAAATTCTCTTCTCCTATTGAAGTTTTTAGTGTGGCAAAATGTTGATTGATAATTTCATCAAATTCATGTTGTAATTTTGCTTTTTCTTCAGGCGTTGTATAGCCAATTTCAGCCCATTCTCGTTGAATTTCTTTTAATGCTTCTATGGATTCTTTATGGTCAGAGCCAACGACAAAGTCTTTTGCTTTTTGGATAACGGCTTTTCTTTTTTCTACATTTTCAACAGTTTGTTCTGCAAAGTTTTTGAAATATTCACTTTTGGCAGCAAAAAAGTCATCGCAAGCCTTACGGAAACGCAACCATAGTTGTTCTGATTGTTTTTTACTTACGCTACCTATTTTTTTCCATTCTTGTTGTAGTTGTAATAGGTCCGCTGTTGCTTTTTTCCAATCGGTTCTTTCGGCAATGGCTTCGGCTTGCAAGCACAAATTGATTTTTAAGTTATAGTTGTTAACTTTTTCTTCTTTATTTTTTTTATAGAGTTCTTGTTTATCTTCGTAGAATTTGTCCAAACTTTGGTGAAATCGTTGCCAAATTTCATCATTTTGTTGTTTGGGTGCTGGTCCTATGGTCTTCCATAGGTCAAACAAAGCAGAAACCTTTGTTTCAGTTTCATTTAAGGTTTTGAGGCTACTTTTGTAATCTTCTTTCAAAAGTGCTTCTATTTGTTCGCACAAAGCGAGTTTTGCTTGATAATTATCTTCTTGTTCTTTGGCGATTTGTTCGTAATGTTCTTTCCGTTTTTGGTTTATTTGGTCAGAAATCATTTTGAACCTATTCCAAAGTTCTTCTTTTTTATCTTCTTCAACGGGACCAATTTCTTTCCATTCTTGATGATATTGTTGTAAAAGTTTGAAAGATTCCATTATGGAAGATTCTAAAAGAAGGGCTTCTGCTTTTTCGCAAAGATTCAGTTTCTGTTCGAGATTCTTTTTCATATCCAAATCTCTCAATTCTCTATTCATCTTTACTTTATTGAAGAACTTTTCTACATAAAAATGATAATTTTGCCACAATTCATTTGTTTTTGCTTGTGGTACAGCCCCAATTTCTTTCCATTGGTTTTGAATTTCGTTGAATTTATCGTAGATTTGTTTTAATGTTTGTTCAGAATCGACAAGTTCTTTTAGCTCGTCCAATAGGGCAAGTTTTTTTTGGAGATTTTCTTCTTTTTCTTTTTCCAAAAGTTCTATATAACGATTTTTATTGGCTTTGTAGAACCCGAAAGCCTCATCAAAACGTTTATCCAAATCATCAGGTTGGTATTTAAAATCTTCTTCTTTACCGCCTTCTGTCAAAAACATTTGCAGGGCATTGTCTTTACTCTCTTTCAACAAATGTAAAAATCTGCTTCTCAACAAAGAAACTTGTTTTTTTATTTTAACAACATCAGATTCTTTGGCACAAACCTCCATGGCTTGAACAAGTTCTTCTTTATTATATGTATCAAAAATGGTTTCATCGAAAGGTTGTTCCGCATCTGTGGTGGACTCTTCGGAAGAGGGAACTAAACTTTCGTGCGTTGTTGCTGTTGTGTTTTCTATCACTACTTCTTGTTCAAAACTATTGTTAGTAGGTACTTTTTGTTCTTGAGCATGTTCTTTGTTCAAAGCGTCTAAATCCATGTCTTGTTGGTTTTCCATATCTCTTAAGATAAAAATGTTTTTGTTTTTTTATAAAAGACTTTCAAATGACAAAAGTACAATTTTTTATTACTCAAAATGTAAAAATTTATATTTTTATTGTTCATTTTTTAGGGTAAACAAAACGACTTCTCCGACTATTTTAAGTGTATTTTTGTCTATATTGTCCAAATTATCGTTCATAGTATGCCATGTTTCATTGAATCCCGTTGGCGAATAAACGGGCATTTCAATAATGTCAATCATAGGTATGGACAAAATAGAGTTTACATACAAATGATCGTCTGTTATTGCGTTAGAGACATTGTTGGAAAATTTGCCGGTATAACCTAATTTGTGGGCGTTGTTCCAAACTTTGTCTTGTATGGTAGAAGCGAAATATTTAGACGTACCTTCTTTGCAAAAGACGGCATTTTTTCCACCAACCATATCCAAAAGAATTCCATATTTGGCTTTATAATAACGCAAATGTGGATTTTTTGCCCAATATTGAGACCCTAAACACCAATTTTCACCTTCGTATAAATGTCTTTCATCTTGAGGCTCTCCATAGTCTTCAGAATCAAAAAAAACAATGTCTATGCCTATGTTTGTTCCTTGCAAATGCAATTGACGAGCAATTTCTAATAAAATGCCTACACCACTGCCTCCATCGTTTGCCCCATCTATTGCTTGTCGGCTATTGGCAAGATCTTTGTCGTTGTCAGCATACGGTCTTGAATCCCAATGGGCTGCAAGTAAAATCCTATTATTTGCTTCTTTATTGAACACTCCAATGATATTTTTACTTTTTAATTTTAATCCATTGTAGGCTGTTGCTTCAAAATCTTGCACAAAAACGGTATCTGTCCATTTTGATAATTCTTCTTTCAAAAAGTCTGCACATTTTTCATGGGCGATAGTATTGGGAACTCGTGGTCCGAATGAAATTTGCTTTTCTATATAAGCAAAGGCAGAATCTTCGTTAAATTCTGGGCGGACAATTTCTTTTGGTGTGTCTTGAATTGTCGTAGTTTTAGGGCTATGTTGGCATGAAAAGAACAGCATACCTATCATGAGTGTGTAGATGAATATTTTTTCCATTTTCTTATTTATGATAACATGATTTTTATTTTTTTTAGGGCTTCTACCAATTTGTCAATTTCGTTTTTTGTATTATAAACGGCCAAAGATACTCTTACTGTTCCCGGTATTTGATACCGATTCATCAGCGGTTCTGCACAATGGTGTCCTGTTCTAACGGCAATGCCCATTGTGTCTAATAATGTGCCGACATCAGCAGGGTGATTTTTGTCTAACAAAAAAGAAATAACGGCGGCTTTGTCTTTTGCTTGTCCGATAAAACGTATGCCTTCTATCTCTTGCATTTTTTCTTCGGTATATTTGAGCAACATATTGTCATGAGCCAAAAGTTGGTCTTGTCCTATTTTTAAGATAAAGTCTATTGCTGCTTTTAATCCGATAGCTCCACCGACATTGGGAGTGCCTGCTTCAAATTTAAAGGGAAGGGTGTTAAATGTAGTTTTTTCAAAACTGACATTTTTTATCATTTCTCCACCGCATTGATAAGGAGGAAGTTGTTCCAAATATTTTTCTTTCCCATATAAAATTCCTATTCCCATTGGAGCATAAATTTTATGTCCAGAAAAACAATAAAAATCGCAATCCAAATCTTGCACATTGACTTTTGTACTTTTTATCCCTTGAGCACCATCTATCAGAATTGGCACTTGATGTTCATGGGCGGTTTTTATCATATCTTTGATAGGATTTATCGTTCCCAAAACGTTTGACACGTGTGTTATTGCCACAATTTTTGTTTTTGGAGAAAACAAGTTTTGATAAGCGATTGGGTCAATTTCTCCGTTTTCGTCAATAGGAATGACCTTTAATTTTGCTCCACAACGTTCTGCTGCTAATTGCCAAGGTACAATGTTGGAGTGGTGTTCCATAGTAGAAACGATAATTTCATCGTCTTTCTTTAAAATTGTGTTGGCAAAGCCATTGGCAACAAGGTTTATGGCTTCGGTTGTTCCTCTTGTAAAAACAATTTCATGGGAATGTTTGGCTCCAATGAATTGCTGGATAGTTGTGCGGGTGTCCTCGTATGCTTCTGTCGCCAAAACACTCAAATGGTGAACTCCACGATGAACGTTACTGTTTATTGTTTGGTAATACTCTGTTACAGCAGTTAAAACGCTTGCCGGTTTTTGTGTTGTCGCAGCATTGTCCAAATATATCAAAGGTTTTTCATATACATGTTGTTGTAGTATAGGAAATTCGTCTTTTATTTTTTCTGTCATTTATTTGTCTATTTTTTAAGTTGTCAAACAAAAAATGTTTGATACAATGTGCAAAAGTATCATTTTTTACATTAAGGTGAGTTATATAAATTTATTGTTTTCATAAAATAGCGTAAAAATATGAATAGAAAATCACACCAAATTGAACTTATATAAATAGGTAAGCAAAGCTGTATCGTTTGTCAAAACATTTTCACTGCTCTATTCCATAAACATATATTCCTAAAACGATTGGCAAATAGCAATATTGCTAAACAATCAATTTTATTCTGGTTTATAGAAAACTCTAGGTTTAGTTTTTTCTTTATCTGCAGGGATTGTTGGTTGAGCGTTTTTATTTCTGCCAATTACTCCTTTTTTAAATTCCCAATATCCATCTTTTTCAATAAATGCACTATTTAACGAAGATTCTGGAACGTAATATTGTGGCACTTTTGCCAATGATTCGTCCAAAGGTATCAGTTCATTAAAAATAATCATATCCATAGGCAAGGTGTCGTAGGTATAGCGGTTTGTTTTTTTGTTTTTTTTCTCTGACCTTTGTGAATAATATTCTTTGCCATAATACATGTGTAAACGTGCTCCTTTGGCATATTCAAAAATAATGCGATAGTATTTAGTTTTGCTATATTTTCTAAAAATTGTAGCCCCGAAAGTAGGATTACCTCTTGCATTTAAAGACAAAACATCTATTACTTTGTATTGTGTAAACTGGTCGCCGCCATTCCACCCCAAAAGAGTATAATAAGTTTTAGTACTTGTTTTTGTTTCTAAAAGTTGTGAATATATGGCTCCGAACCATGAACTATGCGTTAGCGGTTGAATGGCAGGATTGATAATCTTTTTGCTTTTATCTATCAGTGGATAAAGCAAATAACGATTTTGTTGCTCGCTATAGGCCTGCAAAAAACCAAAACAATCGCAATTATTGTCTTTATCTAACACATACCATGTAAAAATTCTCACTTTTTTGTCCGGAGAAGTTAAAACGGAAATAGTTTTTAAAGAGTCAAATTTGTAGTTGAAAGAGTTTTTCATAGTCAGCGTTTCTTCCAATAAACGCAAAAGTTCTTCATTCTTTTGGTAACGCGTTTCTGCATTAGGTTCCACAAGCATACTTGCATGTAATGTTGCAATAGATTCTTCCATAATGGCAAAATCTGATTTACGTTGGGCAAATATGCTACACAAAGGCAACAATAATAATGTAAAAATTTTAACAAACCTATTCATAGACAACATCTATGATAACGAAAAAAAACGTTTTTTCGTATGCTATTTCATTCGTCTTTTAACAAAAAGGCGATGGTGTCTATATTGTTAGCATAATCGTTTAATGCAGGATATTGTGCCTTACCAAAAGGAACTATTTGTTTGTTTGCTTGGGCTTTGCCGACAACACATTGCAATTTGTTCCCCAAAGAAAAAATGTGTTCTAAAATTGTTTGTTTGTCTTGATAATATTCATAATTAAGCACAGCAATAGGTGAAGCCAAATCAGAGCATTCTTTGACCACCAATAAACCTTGGTCTAAAAATGGAATCCTATTTATCAAATGTACAGTTTTTTGATACTCTAAATTGTTAAGATATTTGTGATGTTGGCCTATTTGTGTTTTATATTTATCCAAAGCCTTGAAAAGTCTTTCAAAATTATAATTTTCAGGAACAAAAATCTTAGATACAGACCGACAACCTAATCCAAAATACAATAAAATATCGTCTGCGAGGAGGTTTAAATCCTCATCGGTTTCTTTTCCGTCAAGCAAAGCAATAGAATTGCAATGAGAATGAATGATATTTGGTTTATCTTTGAAATAATAGGCAAAATATTTGGCGGAATTGCTTCCTCCTGTTGAAATGACCTTATCAACATGTCCGATTTTGTCTTCACTGAATACAATTTGTTGTTCAAATTTTGGTTCTATTTGTATTAATAATTCATAAATAGCCGGTAAAAGATGTTTGTCTTGTGAAGATAGTTTAGCCACAATTTTATCTCCAACCAACAAAACGGACAAAAAATCATGAAAACCCACCAAAGGTAAGTTTCCCGCCATAATCACACCTACTATTTTTTGTTGGTGGGCAGATATATTATATTTTTGAAGCCAGTTTGTCAAAAGCGGTTCTTTTAAACTATTGACGATTGATTGTAGGCGATGATGAATAAAAAAAGGTGTAAACCAAGCGTTTGCATATTGTTCTTGTTCAATAATTTGCAATAAATTAGGGTTTTCTTTTTCATTTTTAAGAAAACGTTGCAAGGAGTTTCCTAATTGGCAAAAGGCTGTAATTCTATCTTGAATATCCATCAGTATCTTTGAACAAATTTAAGGTTTTCAATAATATCAGAAGCGATGAGAGAGGCTTTGGTTTGACTCTCTACGGCAATATCAGCGGCTTGGGCGTGCATATACACTCCGCATATTGCGGCTTCTTCTGGCGAAAAGCCTTGACAAAGCAAAGCAAGAATAATGCCCGTTAAAACATCTCCACTTCCACCTGTCGCCATGCCAATATTTCCATTTGTATTAAAATAACATCTTCCGTCAGGCAAAGATATACTTGTAAATGCTCCTTTGCAGACAACGATAGCATTATATTGTTGAGAAAATGATATTTGCAGTTGTAGGCGTTGATATGTATTTTTATAAGTGCCAATCAATCTTATAAATTCTCCTTCATGAGGAGTAAAGATAGCCTTCCCCGCAAAGTCTTTTAATAATTCTTTGTGCATGGCAAGTATATTGATAGCATCAGCGTCAAAAACAATAGGTTTTCCATTATAGTTTTGCAACAAACAAGTTATTGCCTGTATTGTCCATTCATGAACTCCCAATCCCGGACCGAGGGCTATTGCTGTATATTTTGTTAAATTATGTGTGTTCAAAGAAGAACATATTGTGGAATTTATATCCACTCGGCATCGGGCTTCGGGAACGGAGATTTGTATAATGTTGTATAATGTTTTAGGGATATGCAAGGTAAGCACTCCTATTCCTGCCCGTATTGCGGCCTTGGCAGCGAGAACTGCCGCACCGCCCATACCATAACTGCCTGCTATCAATAAGCCATTCCCTAAACTATATTTATTGATGAATTTATTAGGAGAAACTTGTAGTCTTGCAATGTCTTCATGAGTCGTTGTATAATATTTTATCGGTTTTAACTGCTCTTCCAATTCTTTAGGGATAGCCATATTATGAGAAAAAATCTCCCATTGTCCGCAACAAAAATGGTTTTCTGAAAAGAAAAATGCTAATTTAGGGAAAAATAGACAATGAGTAAAGTCTGCTTTTATGGTTTGGGGGGAAATAGGTTCTTCTATTCCTACGCCAGAGGGCATATCAATACTATAAATGAATGCTTGTTTTTGATTGATACGTTTTATCCTTTTTTGATATTCATTGGGAATAGCGTTAATACTATCTTCTATGGCATCTATAAAAAGACTATTACAAGCAAGGTCTTGTTGAGCATATTCTTCGTAAGAATATAACAAATTTTGTGCTTTTAATAAGGTTATTTGTATTATGTCCGATTGGTATTGGTCTTCATTAGCGAACAAAACAGCGTGTATATTTGCATAAGACTTGGACATCATTTTGGTCAAAACCAATCCGAGACTACCTTTAAAACTATTGCCACAAAAAATGTATATTGGGGTTGTTAGAGAAAATTTTTGTCGAATATCCTTGAAAATACCTTGTGCAATATGTTCTTTTAGTTTTTCTTTTTTTAGGTCATCCATTTCTGTTAGATAACGATAACATGTAAGAATGAAGTTTTTATCAGCAATAATCATAGTTTATATTTTTAAAATTCAACATTTATCTCCTTTAAATTTTCTCGAATCATCTCAACAAGATAGGCGATAATTTCTGGATTTTGAATGGATATGCCGTCTAATACTTCCGTTATTTCTTGTGTGTCAAATATATACTCTTTATCGTTGTGTATATGTTTGTAAATAAAACGAATATCAGGATAGGCAGAGGCGGTATAGACTATGGTTGTTGCAATATCGCCAAGGGTAGGCCTATCAATATGTTTGTGAGAAAAAACAGCATGAACTTCAGTGCCAATGCCTTCTTGAGAACTAATGGAAAATCGACCTCCTGTTTTTTCACAATTTTGTTTAAGCAAGGGAATACCTAAACCCACTTTTCTAACTGTTCGTGTTGTAAAAAAAGGATCTGTAACATGTTGAAGTGTTTCTTCACTCATGCCACAACCATTATCTTCAAATATCAATTTTCCTTCATCAAAGTCTCTATTAATAGCATCTATGACCCCTTTATAAAAATCCAATAATTTTCCAGACAGAGTTGCATTAATAATGGCTTGAGGTAGACTAACTTTGGCATTCATTTGAGTTACCGCTTTAAATATTATATTTTCATTCTCCTCATAAACTTGCTGAATGAATATAATATCATTTATTCTTGTCACTTTTTCATCCAGAGGTATATAGTCATCATTAACTGAACTTTCGAAAGAATAAAATATTCCCTCATGGAAAAAATCGTATCTTTTATCTACACAGTCTCTTTCAGAAACTAAGAACATAGGGCTCTTTGTCCAGTTATGTAAAATGCATTTTATTTCCTTTCCTTCTTCACTTCCTTCTATTAGTGTATATGATTTTAATTGAGGGTCCCAATTCATCCTTTCTTTTGTATTTAACATATACTTAGATATCATTTTAATAGAAGTATTTTTAGGAAAAGAATTTTTATTTGCAATATATACATTTTTTGATACTTGGAATTCATCAGTGATAAAACTTCCAGTACTTTTAATGGATAAAGTTAATGGGGGCTTGTTGTAGATTTCTTTGAAATCTTCATTTTTTTCATCAAATGCTTTGTTTATCATGGCTACTATTACTCTTTTTGAATATATAATTTTGCCTTTTTCTATATCGTTATACCATTTATTCTCAAAAATTTCAGTATTATCAATTTTTTCATCTAAATAATCTTTCAAATAAATTTGGTATGCCATAGGCTCATTGCTTTCAGGATTTTTATTATTATTATTATCATTATCATTATCATTTTCGATATTTATTTTATTATTATTTTCATCATTTTCTTTTGGTGGTAATTGTTGATTTATCTCAGGATTATTATTTAAATTGCTTTCTCTGCTACTACTCATATTGTTTGGATCATATATATTTCCGCTTAAATCATCATCTGTTTGGGTTTGTTGTTCGGAAAATGTTTTCCTTTGAATATTTTCTCCTTTACAGCATCTTGCTCCCATTAAATATAATTGTTGAATAATTAAAAGATAAATTTAATTTTAATAGTATCTTCATATTAAAATATTTAAAATAATAATAAAATTAATTTATTTTTAATTGGGGATTGGGG
>CALAVA010000303.1 GCA_937892025.1 uncultured Bacteroidales bacterium | reverse complement strand
GCAAGAAATACCTCTTTATATTTTTGGCGAAGACGATAATCGGTTGGATTCAGGAGATTATATTGAATTTTATGCTCAAAAAAATGATGGCTGGTTTGATGATAGACTCTATAGTGGAAACTCTCAACACACAAATCCATATTATAGCAATTTTACAGATACGGCATATTATTTTTTAACATGGAATAATTCCGCAGGCTTGCGTTTCCGTATAGAAACAGACACAAATTTTTCTATGTATAATCCACATAGTCATATTTTTATAGAAAGAATCCTTTTTTATTACGGATATTATAACACAGGTCAATATTATAAAGATTTGGGTATCAGTGCATATAAGACTGCAGAAGGTTGGATGGATACAAGAATTGGTTTAGGAGGAAGTTCTTCAAAAAGTATTTCAACAACAAACAAATATGCAAATTATCCGACCGCAACCATAGAATATGCTGTTGCTGGAGCAAATAGACCCATTTATCCCCATCATCTCAAAGTGGATTTTGGCGGGAGCCTATTGACAGATACAATATGTTCCGGACAATATTATATGAGGGTAAAAACCGAAGTTCCAAATTCTTTGTTAGGAACATCTAACACCACTTTAAGTTTTCGTTCTATAAATGATCAAGGAAATTCAACTTCTTATCAATCTGTTGTGTATGCAAAATTGAAATATGCACATACTTTTATCTTAGAAAATACCACAACATATAGTTTTTCTGCAAATAATCTTTTGGGAGCCAAAGCTTTATTTGCTTTTACAAGTTCTACTATTGGAACACAATCAAAAGATGAAATATTTTTGCTTGATTTGACCAATAATTTGAGAATAAGTGTAATAAAACAAGACAATACTCTTAAGGCACTTGTTCCAAATTATAATAATGAAATCACTTGTTTTTTGACTTCAACCTCTGCGACCGAAACCATTTCTTCGCTCTTTCCTGTAAGTAAAACGGGAAAATTCACCAATCCGCAAGATTTTTATAATACTGATTTTTTTATTGTTACACACAACGAGTTCCTCAGCCAATGTCAAGACTATGCAAATTATCGGAAATGGCAATCTCCAAATAAATGCAATGCTTTTGTTTTTGATGTTGGAGAACTATATGATATGTTTTCCTACGGCATTCGCAATAATCCTATCGCCATACATAATCTAATAAAATATGCGTATGCTACGTTTGACTCTTTGCCCAAACATTTATTTTTGGTGGGAAGAGCTTATCCTACATCATTAGGGAGAAAGAATGTTTCCATTTTTAATGCCACTTTAGTGCCGACAATGGGGTCTATCCCCAGCGATTTTGCCATAACAATGGGTTTAGGCGATACACTTGAGAATCTTTGTGTGCCAACAGGACGCTTAAGCACATCTAATGCACAACATATACAATGGTATTTGGATAAAATAAAGGAATATGAAACAGCACAACAAACTCCACAAAAATGGATGAAACGAATCTTACATTTTGGAGGAGGAAGTTCTGTGGCAGAACAACAAATGTTTACATCTTATTTGGAACAATATAAAAAAATTGCAGAATCTCCTGCTTTTGGGGCCAATGTCCACACATTTTTAAAATTAAGTTCTGACCCAATAGAGATAAACATGTCTGATTCTTTGCGACATTTAATCAATGATGGTGTCCAAATAATGACGTTTTTTGGACATGCAGGCGGAACCGGCTTTGATATTAGTATAGATGACCCAGAAAATTATAATAATGAAGGCAAATACTTTGTTGTGTTGGGAAATGGTTGTTATGCAGGAAATATTTTCCAAGGTAGCAACAATTATAGTGAAACCTTTATTCATATTCCTAACAAAGGAGCAATAGCCTATCTTTCTCCCGCAGGAACAGGAGTAGGAAATCTCTTGTTTTATACTTGCAACAATTTTTATAAAGAAATTTCTGATAATAGTTATGGACAATCTATCGGTTTTTGTTTGCAACGAGCATTGAAAGATATTACAGATACCTACGGAAAAGAAAAAATGGATTATGTTTTGCATGGAGACCCCAGCATAAAACTAACTCCAATACCTAAACCAGATTTTGAAATTGTCAATAGAAATATTGCCACTTCCCCTGAAATACTCCAAACAGATATTGATAGTTTTGAAGTTGCAGTAAATTTTACTAATATCGGTAAGATTACCTCTGATTCTTTCTATGTCGTTGCAGAAAGATTTTTTCCAAACGAAACTTCAGAAAAAATTATAAAAAAAATTGTTTGTCAATCTTTTTCTACAGAAGTAAAGTTCAAATTTGCTGTCGAAAAATTTTTGTCCATAGGGCAAAATCGTATTGTAGTTACCTTGGATGCCCTAAATGAAATAGAAGAGATGAATGAAAATAATAATAGTGCAACAATTTCATTTACAATGACATCTTCTGATGTTTTAGCCACATTTCCATATAAATATGCTATTGTTCCCAACAATGAAATTTCTCTTGTTGCAACTTCTAACATTCAAAAAGACGAGCATTTTTCTTGTCTTTTTGAAATAGACACTTGCGATAGTTTTAATAGTCCCTTATACAAACAAGCAGAAATATCTAATAGCAATGGCATTATAGAATGGAAGGTTCCTTTTGTTTTAACAGATAGTACTGTTTATTTTTGGCGAGTTTGCAATAAAGACAAAGCCACTCTTGTATGGAATGAAAGTAGTTTCCAATATATAGCAGGCAAAACAGGAGTGTCTCAAACACATTTTCATCAAATGGAAGACAATACTTACTATAATGCTACTCTTAACCGACAAAATAGAAGTATAACTTTTTCACAAGGATATTATGCTTTTAATGTCAAAACCCGTTTTTTTTCTTCTTTAAGCGAAGAAGCCAAATATGAAACAGAAGTTTATGTAAAAAGGAACAATGTTATCTTAGATGCTATAGCATGCGTGATGGCCAATCGGCCATATATACAAGTGCTTGTTTTTAATCCAATTACTGGCGAAAATTGGCTCAATGAAGACATTTCCTCTCAAGGAAGTGTCGGCAAACATCAGCAAAGTGTTTGTCAAAACTATGCCACAAATAGTTTTTCTTTCTATATGGATAATGCTTCAGGGCGAGAAAATGCAGCAAATTTTCTGCGATATATTCCTAAGGATTATTATGTGCTTGCTTATTCTGTCAATAATCCCGGAGCCCATTTGTTTACAGAAGAACAATATCAGGCTTGGGAAAGTATTGGCAGTTCGCAAATTAGAAATTTGACCGCTTCTAACGATTATATTATCTGGGGAAGAAAAGGGGCTAATATAGGAGATGCCGATATAAGAGAAGCCGTAGGAACAAACAATGGACAATATCTCAATCTGGCCTATGAAATGCAAGTGCCATTTGGTAATGCAAAAATAAGAACCCCAAATTTTGGACCTGCAAAAAGTTGGCAGTCTTTTCATTGGCAAGCACTTCTTGCAGATTCTGCCGACAATATCTCTATAAATATTTATGGAATAAACCAATTCGGACAATCGGTTCTACTTGTCAAAAATTTAACCTATCCAGACAATAAGGACTATTTTGACCTTAATGCCCAAATCAATGCCCAGCAATTCCCTTATGTTTATTTAGAAATATCTTTGAAAGACAGCATTTATCGTACTGCTCCTCAAATAAAACATCTATTGCTTATGTATGAAGACATTCCTGAAATTGCTGTTTGTTTTGACAATTATTTTTTCTATAAAGATACTGTTTTACAGGGAGATAGCGTTCAATTGGCTATTTCTGCAAAAAATATCAGTCAAAAAGATATGGATTCTTTGTCTGTTCGTTACCATATTATACAACAAAACGATATTGTTGATACTATCAACAAAAAATTACCCTCACCATTGACAATAGGAAACTTATTGACAGATACCATTTCTATTGCTACCCGAAACTATCAAGGACTTTATTTGTTGAAAACAGAGTTTAATCCCGATAAACAACAAATAGAAAAATATTATTACAACAACTATTATGAAATTCCATTTTATGTTACAAAAGACAGCATAAATCCTTTGCTTGATGTAACTTTTGATGGAACACATATCATTGATGGTGAATTGATTTCTGCTAAACCATATATTCAAATTATTCTCAAAGATGAAAACCAATATCTTGTTATGGACAATATTGAAGATACAGCACATTTTAAAGTATATTTAAAAACACCGTTTTCCAAGACTTATAAAAACATACCTTTTTTTGCAGAAGGTAAAGAAATAATGCAGTTTGTGCCTGCCAATTCTAAAAACAAATGTCAAATCAATTATCCTGCTGTATTTGAAGAAGATGGTATTTATACTCTTCGCGTTGAAGCAACAGATAAAACCAATAATTCTTCTGGCAAAAACGCATTTGTTGTTAATTTTGAGGTGAAAAACCAATCAACAATTACCGAAGTTTATAATTATCCAAATCCTTTTTCTTCTCATACTCAATTTGTTTTTACATTAACAGGTTCAGAATTGCCTACTTATATGAAAATTCAAATTATGACTATCAGTGGAAAAGTTGTTAAAGAAATAGATATGAGTGAATTAGGAAAATTAAGAATAGGGAAAAACATTACTTCATACGCATGGGACGGAAAAGATAATAATGGCGATTTGTTAGCCAACGGCGTATATTTGTATCGTGTAATTACAAAAATCAACAATCAAAATATAGAACTCAATAGTCAATCAAATAATACGAAAGCCTTTCAACATGAATTTGGCAAAATGATAATAATTAGATAGTTATGGATTTAGTTTTTGCAAGTAACAATAAACACAAATATGAAGAGATATTGGCAATGTTGGATAAAAAATATCATCTGTTGTCATTAGAAGATATTGGTTGTAAGGAGGAAATACCAGAAACTCATCCTGATTTGCAAGGCAATGCTCTCCAAAAAGCCGAATATATTTATCAAAAATATCACAGAAATTGTTTTGCAGATGATACAGGTTTGGAAATTGCTTATTTAAATAATCGTCCAGGTGTTTATTCTGCCCGTTATGCGGGAGAACATTGTTCTTTTGAAGACAATATGAACAAAGTATTACAAGAAATGGGCGACACTCCATTCAGAAAAGCACAATTCAGAACTGTTATCGCTCTTATTCTTAACGATGAAAAATTTTTCTTTGAAGGAATTGTCAAAGGAACAATTCTTACAGAAAAACACGGGAAAGATGGTTTTGGATACGACCCCATTTTTTTACCCGATGGATATAATCTATCATTTGCAGAAATGGATGTTCTTACCAAAAATAAGATTAGTCATCGAGGACAAGCAGTTAGAAAATTAATAGATTTCTTAAAAAATTATAATTATGCCACAAAATGAGATTTTAACTGTCAATATGATAGGAGCGGGCAATGTTGCGTGGCATTTGTCCAAATTTTTGTTTTCCAATGGTTTTAATATAAAAACAATATATAGTTTTCATTTGAACAATGCAAAAGAGTTGGCAAATTTTGTTCAAGCCAAAGCCGTTGATAATATCGCAGAAATAGAACCTGCAGATATAGTCATCTTATCTCTAAAAGATTCTGTTTATCAAGATTTTATTGCAGAATTGCCAAAAACAAACGCTTTTGTTGTACACACATCGGGGGCTTTACCAAAAGAAATTTTGGAAAAAATTTCTCCAAATTACGGAGTTTTATATCCTTTTCAAACTTTTAATAAAATAAAAGAAATTACTATAGAACAAATTCCTTTTTGTATAGAAGCCTCTAATGATGAAACAATGCGTGTGCTTGAAAATCTAATAAAAAAACTAAACGGAACATTCTATCATCTCAATTTTAGTCAAAGAGAAAAACTGCATTTGGCAGGCGTTTTTGCTTGCAATTTCACAAATGCGCTATATGGTTTGGCAGAAGACATTCTAAAAAATGAAAACATTGATTTTGATATACTTAAACCTTTAATAGATGAAACTGCACAAAAAATAAAATATCTGTCTCCCAAAGACGCTCAAACAGGTCCTGCAGCAAGACAAGATTACAATATTATCAATAAGCACATTGCTTTGTTAGATAATGATAACATTAGAAATTTGTATCGTTTTTTATCACAAATTATTCAAGAACAACAAAAAATAAGATGAAAAATTATAAGGAAAAATTATCAGCAATTACCACTTTTATTTTTGATTTTGATGGGGTTCTTTCTGATGGAAAAGTAATGACATTGCCCGATGGAGATCAATTGCGAGCAACAAATGTCAAAGATGGATATGCTATTCAATATGCTCTAAAACAAGGATTTAATATTTGTGTCATTTCAGGAGGCTATTCACCGAGTATGCAAAAGAGATATATGAATTTCCCCAAAATGGATATTTTTCTTCAATGTGAAAACAAAATATTGAAGTTTAATGAATATATGGCAACCAAACACTTGAAAAAAGACCAAATTGTCTATATGGGAGACGATATTCCTGATTATGAAGTAATGATGTTGGCCGGACTAAAAACATGTCCTGCTGATGCTGTCGTTGAAATTAAAGAAATCGCTGATTATATCTCATTATACAAAGGCGGAGAAGGTTGTGTTAGAGATATTATAGAACAAACCCTCCGTGTTCAAAATAAGTGGTTTGACGAAAAAGCATTTCTTTGGTAAGGGCATACTTAAATTTTGCTATTTTTGCAAACTTGAAAAAATATATCTAAAAAGTGGTAAAAGTAAAAAAACTTATCGGAGAAACAGCCATTTATGGAACGACAACTATTTTGGGTAGATTATTAAACTACCTTTTAGTTCCATTCCATACCTATATTTTTCTTGAACCAAGTGCTTATGGCGTTGTCGGCGATTTGTACGCGTGGGTTGCTTTACTATTAGTATTACTTACCTATGGCATGGAAACAACTTTTTTCCGTTTTTCTACAACAGAAAAAGACAAAAACAATGTCTTTAGGACAACTTGGACATGTATTCTTTTTACCTCCACTTTATTTATTCTTTTAGGTTTGTTGTTTAATCATCAAATTGCTGATTTTTTAAAATATCCAACACACCCTGAATATATCCGTTGGTTTATTATCATTGTTGGCTTAGATGCTATCTGCACCATTCCGTTTGCAAGATTACGAGCAGAAAATCGTCCTTTCGTCTTTGCTGGAATCAAAATTACAAACATTTTTATTAATGTCTTTTTCAACGTATTTTTCCTTTGGTTTTGTCCATTGATGATAAGCAAAGGTTGGGGTACAAGTTTCTTTTCTGCAATATATCATCAAAATATAGGTGTTGGCTATATTTTTATTGCCAATTTGATAGCCTCTATCTGTCAATTTATTCTGTTGCTTTTTGCCTCAGGAAAATTTCGCTTGCATATAGACAAACCGCTATTAAAAAGAATGTTAAAATATGCTTTTCCATTATTGATTCTTGGGTTGGCAGGCATTATCAATGAAGTGATAGATAGATTTATGGTGAAAACCTTTTCGGCTGACAATATGGAAGATGCCTTACATAATTTAGGAGTCTATTCGGCTTGCTTTAAAATTGCTGTTATTATGAATTTGTTTATTCAAGCCTTCCGTTATTCTGCTGAACCATTCTTTTTCTCTCAATACAAAGAAAAAGACGCTAAAGAAGGCTATGCGGTTGTAATGACTTATTTTGTAATAACATGTACGGTCATTTTTTTAGGAACAATGATGTATATTGATTTTATCAAATATTTTGTCAGTGCAAAATATCACGAAGGCTTGTCAGTTGTGCCAATATTATTGTTAGCCTATATGTTATTAGGCATTTGTTTTAATTTGTCTATTTGGTACAAACTGACAGATCAAACCACAATTGGAGCATATATTACTATCGGAGGAGCAGTTATTACTTTGATTGTCAATTTTATACTTGTTCCTAAAATTGGATATATCGGTGCCGCTTGGGGACATTTGATTACCTATACCGCTATGACCATTGCTTCTTATATATTAGGACAAAAATATTATCCTATTAATTACAATTTACAAAAAATTGGATTTTATATTTTATTAAGCCTAATTTTGTTCTCTATCAGTTATTTTTTGATTCCTTTCGAAAACTTTGGAGAACATCAACTTGTTGCAAAAACAATTATTAATACATTTATTTTATTGATTTATATGAGTATTATCGTTATAAAAGAACGAAAAAATATAAAAGCAATTTTATAACATGAGACAATACGGAAAAATTTTATTTATAGACAAAGCCCATCCAAGTTTTAAAGAAAAACTTGAAAACATTGGTTTTGAATGTATAGAAATAGAAACAACCTATTCTCAATTGTTAGAAAAGGCTTCACAATATGTTGGATACATTATCCGTAGCAAATTTGCCATAGACAAACCGCTCATTGATGCTTCTACAAATTTGAAGTTTATTGCTCGTATTGGAGCAGGAGTGGAAAATATTGATATTCAATATGCTAAAGAAAAAAATATTGTTTGTCTCAATTCTCCAGAAGGTAATGCCGATGCTGTTGGAGAATTTGTTATTGGTGGCTTGTTGGCTCTTTTTAGGCATTTATTGCAAACAGATACTCAAGTAAGAAACGGACAATGGTTGCGAGAAGAAAATAGAGGATTAGAACTCAACAAAAAAAATATTGGAATTATCGGTTATGGCAATATGGGAAAAAGTTTGGCAAAAAAACTTAGTGGTTTTGGATGCAAAATTTTAGCCTACGATAAATATAAAACTAACTTCTCTGATAATTTTGTTGAAGAAGTTGATTTGAAAACCTTACAACAAAACGCGGAAATTGTTAGCATTCACATAAATTATATGCCAGAAAATCACTATTTTATAAACAAAAACATATTAAATGGGTTTGCTCACAATATTTTTCTTGTAAATACCTCTCGTGGTAAAGTTTTAAAAACGGAAGATTTGGTGGCCACTCTTTCAACAGGAAAAGTAAAAGGAGCCGTTTTAGATGTTTTGGAGTATGAAAATATTCGATTGCAAAACCAACCCAAAGAAGAATGGAATGAAACAATGATAGCCTTGGCAAAAAACAAAAATGTAATTCTTTCTCCTCATATTGCCGGACAAACCACAGAATCATTAGAAAAACACGTTGATGTGTTGATTCAAAAAATAATGACCTTACCTTTTGTAAAATAAAGATGGAAATACTACTTGTTTGTCTATATATACTACTATTGAGTTTGATTATTTACAAATCTTCTTTTTTTGAATCTCAAGTAATCAAAAAAAAATATCTGCTTATCTTTTTCTGGATAAAAATTTTAGCAGGATTATCCTTATATTTTATTTATGCTTATTATTATCCAAATAGACAAAACGCGGATATTTTTAAATATTTTGACGATGCCAAACAAATATATAAAGCCTTGCCTCAACACCCTTTAGATTTCATTCAAATGATTTTGGGCATAAATATAGACAATCAATATTTTTATGAAAATTATTTTGTCTATACTGAATATTGGAGCAAAAGACTACAAGACTCTCTTATTTCTACCACAAGTGTTATTATTCGTTTTAATGCAATAACAATGCTTTTTTCTTTTGGATATTTTAATGTTCATACAGTTTTTGCCTCTTTTTTCTCATTTATCGGACAAATGGGACTTTGCCATTTTGTTGAAAACAACCTCAAAAAAATTCATATTGGACATGTTCTTGTCATTTTTTTGATTCCTTCTGTTATTTTTTGGTCTTCAAGTGTGTTAAAGGAATTTCTGCTCTTTTTCAGCATAGGAATGCTTGTTTATGCTACAGATAAACTTTTTTTCTACACAAAAAATATCAAACAAAAGTTGTGGACTATCATTTTAATTATCATCGCTTGTTACACACTTATTTTTACAAAAACTTATATTTTTGTTTTACTATTGGCTTTGTTGATTCCATTTGTCTTAACAAAAAAATATCAAATCAAAAAAACATTTGTTTGTTATTTGTGTTCTATTATTGTATGTGCTGTCATTTCCTATTGTTATCTTAAATTATTTTTAGGTAAAGATATTATAAATTTTATAGTGTTTAGGCATAATATTATGTTAAATTTGGCTTTGGAAGAGCATGCCCACATAACAGAAAATCACTTATTGCAAGCAGATATTTTTGATATATTTTCCTATCTCCCAATAGCATTTGTAAATGTTTTGTTAAGACCATTCCCTTTTGAAAGTTTTTCTCCAATGATGTTATTATCGGAAATAGAACAACTGATATTGGAAATTTTAACTATAAGTATTTTGTTTTTAGGATTTAATAAAAAGATAGAACAAAAAAATCTGTTTTATTTTTGTTTATTTTTCACATTAAGCAATATTATCATAATAGGGTTATGTTCACCAATTATAGGAGCAACTGTCCGATATAGAAGCATTTTTTTGCCTTTTTTATGTTTGTTTTTTTTACTTTTGTGCGATGAAAAAACAATAAAATATCGATACCACAAAATAATCTCTTTTTTTAAAGTTAAAAACAAATGAAATATTATATCATTTCAGGAGAAGCCTCTGGCGATTTACATGCGTCAAATTTAGCCAAGCAATTGTTTTTGGCAGACCCCAAAGCACAAATAAGAGCATGGGGCGGAGATTTGTTGAGAAAAACAGGTGCAACTGTCGTAAAAGATTATAAAGACTTGGCTTTTATGGGGTTTGTCGAAGTGGCTTTACATTTGAAAAAAATTCTTAAAAACTTGTCTTTCTGCAAAAAAGACATTCTTGATTTTCTGCCAGATGTCGTTATTTTGGTGGATTATCCCGGATTTAATCTCAGACTTGCTAAATTTTTGCATACAAAAAAAATAAAAGTATTTTATTATATTTCTCCACAAGTTTGGGCTTGGAAAAAATCAAGAGTGAAAATAATTAAACAATATGTTGATGAAATGTTTGTCATTCTTCCTTTTGAACAAGATTTTTACAAAAAATATGATATTCATGTCCATTATTTTGGACACCCATTATTAGATGTTGTACGACAATATCCTATTCAAACAACAAATTTTAAACAAACCAACCAATTGGATAATCGTCCAATAATTGCCATTTTGCCCGGTAGCAGAAAACAAGAAATTTTGCGAATGTTGCCAACAATGTTAAAAATAACAAAATATTTTACCGAATATCAATTTGTTATTGCTGGAATAGAAAATCATAAAAATTTATATATCAATTCACAAGGAATAAAAGTCGTTTACAATCAAACTTATAACTTATTAGCATCATCTTATGCTGCTCTTGTTACCTCTGGAACAGCAACATTAGAAACAGCTTTGTTTAATGTGCCACAAGTGGTTTGTTACAAAGGAAATTTCTTTTCTTATCTTATTGCCAAACATCTTATCTCCGGAATAAAATATATTTCTTTGGTCAATTTGATTGCCGATGATAATGTAGTTACAGAATTGATACAAAAAGAAATGAATGTAGATTGTGTAAAAAAAGAACTTGAAAAAATTCTTCCTGATAATCAATATAGAAATCAAATGTTGAAAGCCTATCAAAATTTACATCAACAATTGGGAGATGGATTTGCCTCTAAATATATTGCAGAAAAAATAATAGAATTATTGAAAATCAATTAATTGTATCTATCAATTGAACAATCTAAATATTTTTTTTACTCGTATAAATATTTTTTACTACTTTTGTAAAAAGAAATGTGGCTTTTGCTAAAAAATAAATTATAAATGAAAACAAAATTTTTTGTCTGCAAACATTGCGGAAATGTAATTGTAAAACATGTTGATAGTGGAGTAAACGTTGTTTGTTGTGGCGAACCTATGGAAGAGTTACAAGCAAATACCGTAGATGCAAGTGCAGAAAAACATGTTCCTGTTGTTTCTCATATTGATAATTATACATTAAAAGTGGAAGTGGGAAGCACTTTACACCCTATGTTGGAGGCTCATCACATCGCTTTTATCTATTTGGAAACCGAAAACGGAGGACAATTTGCTTATTTAAAAGACCAACCTGTCGCTGAATTTTGTATCTGCAAACAAAAACCTATTGCTGTTTATGAATATTGCAATCTTCACGGATTGTGGAAAACCATTGTTGAGTAAATTATGTCTTGCCGATTAAGTGTAAATATAAACAAAATCGCTACTCTCAGAAATGCAAGAGGACATAATTTGCCCGATGTGCTTCAAGTAGCAAAAGATTGTCAAAGATTTGGTGCAGAAGGAATTACCGTTCACCCGCGTCCCGATGAACGACACATTCGTTATCAAGATGTTATAGACCTAAAACCTTTAATAAATACAGAATTCAACATTGAAGGCTATCCTTCTAAAGATTTTATTGATTTGGTGTTAAAAGTCATTCCCAATCAAGTAACATTAGTTCCTGACCCTCCAGAGGCAATAACCTCCAATGCAGGTTGGGATACTATTAAAAATCAATCTTTTTTACGAGATATAGTACAAATTTTTCAACAAAAAGGAATCAGAGTGTCTATTTTTGTTGATGCAAACGAAAAAATGGTGAATGCTGCTGCTAACACTTTATGTAATCGCGTTGAACTTTATACGGAAAATTACGCTTCCAATTTCAAAACTAACAAAGATAAGGCTATTAAAGATTTCGTACTCGCCGCAAAAGAAGCACAAAAAGTCGGTTTAGAATTAAATGCCGGACACGATTTGAACTTGGAAAACTTGAAATTTTTCTATCAATCTATTCCTTGGCTAAAAGAGGTCTCCATCGGACATGCTCTTATTTGTGATGCTTTGTATTTTGGATTAGAAAATACCATACAAATGTATTTGCGTTGTTTAAAATAAACTTCCATGAATAATCCGTTTAAGTTTAACTAAATCTTTAGAAAAATATGAAAAACGCAATCATCACAGGTGCCGACGGCGGAATGGGCAGAGAACATACCCTATTGCTTGCCAAAGCAGGCTATAATATCATTATGACTACCTCTAAACAACAAAAAGGAGAAAAAGCATGTGAAGAACTTAAACAAAAAACACAATGGGAGCATATTTCTGTCCTACAACTAAATTTAGAAGATTTTGATGCTATCACCAATTTTTGCAAAAATATCAATATTGAACAAATAGATGTTTTACTAAACAACGCAGGGACATTGCCTTCTGTTCCCAAAACAACAAAACAAGGTTTTGACTACACTATCGGTGTGAATTTTTTAGGACATTTTTTATTAACAGAACTGCTCTCTCCTCGTTTTGTGGCAGGAACAAAAATTGTCAATATGGTTTCTTTAACCTACAAATATGGAAAAATTACAGACAATATCTTTGCCCCAACTCTTACACATTACAATCGTTTTGTTAATTATTCTAATTCCAAATTGGCTCTTTATTACGCAACATTGTATTGGGCAGAAAAATGGAAAGACAAAAATATTCTTGTCAATTGTGCCGACCCTGGCATTGTGAACACTAAAATTATCACAATGAACAACAAAATAGTAGATACACTTTGTAATATTTTTTTCCGTCCAATAATTCGCACACCCCAACAAGGAGCCGACACCATGTCTTATATTGCTATAAATGATATCAATAATTTGTCTGGAGAAATGTTTAAAAATAGGAAAAAACAGCAAATTGCTGATAAAATAAAAAAATCTCCACAAAAAGATTTATTAATCAAACAAACCTTTGAGGTTCTTGCTCCTTATTTGTCTCCACAAACAACAATGAAATGAAAGAAAACAATATTTTTCTTGACTTTTTTCGACTTTTTTATCCAAAATATTGTTCTTCTTGTGGAAATGCTTTAGTAAAAAGTGAAGATGTGCTTTGTTTGAAATGTATAGAAAATCTACCTAAAACAAATTTTCACTTGCAAAAAAACAATCCTGTTGAAGAAAAACTTATGGGACGTGTTCATTTTGAATGTGCTACCGCTTTTTGTTTTTTCAAAAAAGAAGGGTCTGTACAACATCTTATCCATGAATTAAAATACAAAAATAATAAACAAATTGGACAAAAATTAGGTTTTCTAATGGGCTGTGATATTATAAAAAATGAAACCTTTAAATCTATAGACCTTATTGTTCCCATTCCCATTCACCCCAAAAAACAACAAAAAAGAGGATATAACCAAAGTGAACAAATTGGATTGGGATTGCAAAAAGCAATGAACAAACCTTTAGACTCTAGTTCTTTCGTAAGAATATCTCAAACTGAAACACAAACAAAAAAATCAAGATACGAAAGATGGAAAAACGTGGAGGAAATTTTTAAGGTCGTTGCTCCAGAAAAATTACAAAACAAACATATCCTCCTAATTGATGATGTTATAACAACAGGAGCAACCTTAGAATCTGCTGCTAATTGTTTATTACAAATTACAGGAACAAAAATAAGTATCGCTTGTCTTGCCTCTGCCACTTAATTTATTTTGAAAAAAATGGTACCTTTGCTCAAAACAAACTAAATTAAGAATGTTGTTATGACAAAAATTCTTATTATTGAC
>CALAVA010000302.1 GCA_937892025.1 uncultured Bacteroidales bacterium | reverse complement strand
CATTGATGGTATTGTTATCGGACATGGCACCGACACCTTGGCACATACAGCCACAGCATTGACTTACATGTGTCAAAATATGCCTATGCCCGTTATATTAGTAGGGTCTCAGCGTTCTTCAGACCGTCCAAGTTCTGATGCTGCCCTCAACCTTATGCATGCTATGACAGCTGCTGGACATGGTGATATTGCTGAAGTTTTAGTTTGTATGTTTGGACCAACTTCTGATGAATATGGTTTCTTACATAGAGGCACTCGTGTTAGAAAAATGCACTCTTCATATCGTTCTACTTTCCGTACCATTGGCGACACTCCAGTGGCTACCGTAAACAGAAAAGATGGAGTAAAACCGATAAAAGAGGTGTACAATCATAGGAGAAAACATGGAGAACGCAAAGTTGAAATCATCACAAATTTGGAAGACTACAAAGCAAGCATTGCAAGAAACGACCACAACACCATGCGGCTTGTACCAACATTTGATGATAGAGTAGCCATTTTGTATTATTATCCGGGCATGAAACCTGATGTGTTAGAAGCACTTATAGAAAAAGGTTACAAAGGCATAGTATGGAATGGCACAGGCTTAGGACACGTAAACAAAGGAATGTTTGAGGCTATTCAAAAAGCAACAGACGCCGGTATTCATCAATATATGTGTGTACAAACCATTTGGGGATACACCCACATGTTCGTTTATGATACAGGACGAGACTTAATGGCTCGCGGTATCATTCCTGCTTCAAATATGTTGGCAGAATCCGCCTATATCAAATTAGGATGGGCTTTAGGATTAACACATGATAGAGAAGAAGTGAAAAAACTAATGCTCACTCCTATCAACGATGAGATAACACCAAGAGAACCTTACAACGGTTATCTTATTTATCAAGGAGGAACTCCTGAAGTTGAAGAATTTATTAAGAAAGTTCATAAATAAAACTAAAAAACCTGAGCAATGCTCAGGTTTTTTTTATAAACTTTCCTTACACTAAACTTTCAAAATAAAATCTTGTTTGACAATACCTTTTCTAAAAAAGACGACACCAATATGGAACAAATCAATGGTAACGCTTACCAAAGGGTCTGCTTTGATAACTTTCCACGCTTTTGTCATTGATTTTGACCAATAGATGTCATCAAAAACGAAAATAGTATTTTCTCTTGCATATTGTTTAGCAAAATTAAAATAATCCAAAGTCGGTTGATAAGCATGATTGCCGTCAATAAAAAAGAAGTCCAAATGTTGAAATTTATCAGCAAAGTGTTTGATAGCGTAATCAAAATCGACATTGATTTGTTCTATATTATTCAAATTTAATTTTTTAAATGTTTCTGTTGCTATTTTAGATATTTCAGGACAACCTTCAACAGTAAAAACAGCAGTTTGTTCATTGGCTGAGGAGAGATAAGCCGTACTGATTCCTAAAGAGGTACCGAACTCCACAATATTTTTGACATCATAAGTTTGTATCATTTTAGATAAAATACGACACATTTTTGCCGATTTAGAAGATTTTGCGATTGTTGCAATTTTTCTAATCGATAGTCGATGTTTATTTTGTCCCTTTACGCCTAAATCTAAAACACAAATTGTCTGATGATTATGCAACAAATCATTTCTTCTTTTTTCTATATTTTCCCATATAGCCATTCCAGCCTGATTCTGAAGAACATGTGTTATAAAATTATATACAAATGCAGAATGGGCTGTTCTCTTTCTTTTTAAGATATATTTAAAATATGCACCAATTGTATACCACATTATTATAGAAAATAAAAGCCTTACACAAGGCAAGGCTCATCCGTTGCGGAGGCAGGACTCGAACCTGCGACCTCCGGGTTATGAGCCCGACGAGCTACCACTGCTCTACTCCGCGATGTTATTACGTTTCAAATATTTATGTCAGAAGTTATAGATATCAAAGCATTAAATGAGCGTATCAATCAAGAAAGTTCTTTTGTTGATTTGCTCAATATGGAAATGGGAAAGGTTATCATTGGACAAAGACACATGTTAGACCACCTATTAATAGGTCTTCTTTCTAATGGGCATATTTTATTAGAAGGTGTTCCTGGTTTGGCAAAGACATTGGCTATCAAGTCGCTTTCTAATGCTATCAACGCAAAGTTTAGTCGGATACAATTCACTCCAGACTTATTGCCTGCGGACCTTATCGGCACGTTAATTTACAGTCAAAAGAATGAAGAATTTATTGTAAAACAAGGACCTATATTTGCCAATTTCATTTTGGCAGACGAAATAAATCGTGCTCCTGCTAAAGTACAAAGTGCTTTATTAGAAGCCATGCAAGAAAGACAAGTTACTATAGGCGAACAAACCTTTAAATTAGAAGAACCATTCTTAGTTATGGCAACACAAAACCCCATAGAACAAGAAGGAACATATCCGCTTCCAGAAGCCCAATTGGACAGATTTATGTTGAAGGTTGTTATCAATTATCCGACCAAAAATGAGGAAAAAATAATTTTAAGACAACAAATAGGCACACAACACACTGATACACACAAAGTTGTTGATTGTTCTGATATTATTAAAGCCCGTCAAGTGGTACGTGAAGTGTATGTAGATGAAAAAATTGAAAATTACATTACAGACATTGTCTTTTCTACACGTTATCCACAAGAATATAAGTTGGAGAAATTTGCTCCACTCATCAGTTTTGGTGGCTCACCGCGTGCATCTATCAATTTAGCATTAGCATCCAAGGCTTGTGCGTTTATCAAACGTCGTGGCTATGTAATACCGGAAGATGTGCGTGCTGTTTGCCCTTCTGTAATGCGACATCGTATCGGTTTAACATACGAGGCAGAAGCCGAAAATATTACAACTGATGATATTATCAACGAAATACTCAATACCGTAGAAGTGCCATAAAAAAGCTATAAAACATATCAAATGTCAAACAATAAAATAAGATTTATAGATCTATTTGCTGGTATTGGAGGTTTTAGAATGAGTTTTGAACAAAATGGATGTAAATGTGTCTTCAGTTCAGAATTCAACGAATCTTGTCAAAAAGTTTACGAAGCTAATTATGGTGAAAAACCACAGGGAGATATAACAAAAATAAACGAAAAAGACATCCCTGATTTTGATATATTATGTGCGGGATTTCCTTGTCAACCATTTAGTATATGTGGTAAAAAAAAGGGATTTAATGATACAAGAGGTACTTTATTTTTTGATGTTTGTAGAATTATTAAAGAAAAACAACCCAAAGTCGTTGTTTTAGAAAATGTGAAAAATTTAATTAACCACGATAACAAAAGAACTTTTCATGTCATTTTATCAAATCTTAAAGATTTAGGGTATAATGTATCATATAAAGTTCTCGATTCCACAAAATTTGGTGTTGCACAATGTAGAGAACGAATTATCATTGTCGGAGTCAAAAATGGATATTTTAACTTTGAGGATTTAAAACAAACAAAACCTCTCTCTATTAGAGAAATATTAGATAAGAAAGGGACTTTTGAATACTTAGATAAATCGGAATATACTTTATTAGATTCAAAATATATACATAAACAAAAAACAGGTTTAATTTTTGTCGGATACAGGAATAAAAAAATTTGGTCTAAGGGAGTCAGACCAAATACAGAACATCTTTCCAGATGTCATAGACAACCTAATCGGATATATTCTATTGATGGTACACATCCTACATTACCTTCACAAGAAACCAGCGGAAGGTTTTGGATTTATATACCAGAAGAAAACGCAGTAAGAAAACTCACAATAAATGAGTGTTACAAACTAATGGGATATCCAGAAAATTTTAAAATAGATTCCAATATAGGTAATGCATATAAACAATGTGGAAATTCAGTAGTGATTCCTATGGTTTCAGAACTCGCTAATTCAATAATAAGACAATGTTTTACAAAACTTTGTCAAAATATATTCTAATGATATATCTAAAGACAAGGAATTACAATATGTTCACAAAAAATATTGGAACGAATTTGTAAAAAAATATGACATGTAGAACTGATAAATTGTTGGTACTATGCACGAAAAAAGTATTACAATAAACAATGATTTTGATTTTGCCAAGTTATGGTTTGACAAAACGTGTTCTAATGAGTACATAAAAGCAAACATATCATTCATTAGTCAATATCCATTTTCTACCAATATAAAAGAAACCTCTATTAATCTTCTTAAGAATTTCAAAATAGAATTTTTAAGATTGAAACCAAATCAAGAATCTTTAGAAAAATTACTACAATTCATTGTGGGAAAAGACGAAAGTCCTCTATCTTCTGTTTTATGGAGAAAAAACAAACCACGAAATATAAATTTACCAACTAAAATATTAGACTTTTCTTTTGATGAAAATTCTAATACAACATTAATTTTGACAATGAATAATGCTTGGGCTGTATCTTTTCAAATCAGTAATACAAATAACAATACAATTAAATCCAAATTCAAATTAATAATAAAACTATTAGGACGTCCGTCTGCTCTATTATATATAGATGCAGCATAGTAATGTAAAAAATATGGAAACGAGTGAATTATTAAAGAAGATACGCAAGATAGAGATAAAAACTCGTAGTCTATCACAGCAGATATTTGCAGGGCAATATCATAGTGCTTTCAAAGGTCGAGGTATGGCTTTTAGTGAAGTGCGGGCTTACACATTCGGTGATGATGTGCGCTTTATAGATTGGAATGTTACTGCACGTTTTAAACAACCTTATGTCAAAGTATTTGAAGAAGAGAGAGAACTAACTGTCATGTTGCTTATTGATATTAGTTCTTCTACCCTTTTTGGCACACAAAGCCAATTTAAACGAGATTTAATTGCAGAATTAGCAGCCGTGCTTTCTTTTTCTGCTATTAATAATAATGATAAAGTAGGCGTATTGTTTTTTAGCGATAAGGTGGAGAAATTTATTCCTCCTAAAAAGGGAAAATCGCATATACTAATGATTATTAGCGAATTGTTAAATTTCAAGCCGCAGGCAAAAACTACAGATATAGGATTGGCTCTACAATATTTAACCAATGCTATAAAAAAGAAATGCACCACTTTTGTTATTTCTGATTTTATTGATACAAACTTTGAACAAGCCTTACGTATTGCTGGTAACAAACATGACATTACCGCCTTGCAAGTGCGAGACAAAGGTGAATATTTTTTGCCA
>CALAVA010000301.1 GCA_937892025.1 uncultured Bacteroidales bacterium | reverse complement strand
AAGCAAAACATCATTTTTTATAAGATTATTCGTAGCCATGAGTGTTGCTGCTTGAACATCTCTTTTCATTCTTTTGTCTGTTAAGCCTAATTTGCCATAAAAATCCCTTATTTTATCATACGACATTGATAAAAGTTCCATTACTTTCTTTTTATCAACACCTGATGATAGCATAGATATGTATTCTATTTCTTTTTCAGTTAAATCAAATTCTTTAATTTCCGGTGCGAAAATATTTCTAACATTCTTAAATTCCATTTCTAACCTCTCAATCTAACAATTATAAATTTCTTCTCTTATTGGTTCTGCCAAATCATCTTGGTTAAGTAATCCCATTTGTAAACCCATATAAACTGCGTCAATAGAAGTATGAATTTCGCCTAAATAACAATATAAACGCCATTTTTGAAGTTTAGTATTACACAAAGACAAACCTAACTTTCTTGCAATCTGTTTGTTATTGTAGCCTTTTGCAATAAGCACGAGTATTTCGTGTCTTCTACCTGTCATAGTTGCTTTGTGTTTATACATGGAAAGTCCTTTCTTGGCTTTTATGGATTACAATTTAACCATTTTGTAAGGTGATTTTTTTACCCACTAAAATATAGACACATGGCTAATTGTGTCTTTAAAAATTCTTTGTTACACTACATTTTGTAAAAATTAAATTTGAAACAGAAAATCAATTATAATAGCAAATTTTAGGAATTTCGGGTTTTATATCTTACAAAATGGTTAAATTGTAAGGTAATTAAAATGTAAGGTAAGTTGGCTTACTGCCTATCTTTCAGCCTATAAAATAAAGTTGGAATAACTATCATCAATTTGGTCTTGCTCAATCCCTATATACCTCAATGTGATTTGCGGACTTGAATGATTGAATATTTTTTGCAGGATTACTACATCTTTGAATTTTTGGTAATGATGATACCCGAATGTTTTTCTCATGGAATGTGTACCGATATTTTCCTGTAACCCTGCTTTTTCACAGACACCACGAATTAAATAATATGCCGTTGTTCTGTCAAGCCTGTGCTTCCAATGTGATAAAAATAACGGTTCTTTATCTCGCCTGCCTTTTACAAAATCTGCTATCATAGGCTTTAATTTTGCGTTAATCGGGAATTTTCTAAACTTGCCTGTTTTCTTTTCTACAAGTTGAATGTGCGTTTTGTTCCGAACATCACCGACATTTAGCGACAGTAAATCAGAAATTCTTAATCCGCAATTTGTACCCATAACAAATAACAGCAAATCTCTTTTGCTTTGTTTTGCTAAAAGATGTTCGACCTTTTCCACATCTTTTTTGTTTCTAATCGGTTCTACTGTACTCATTTTCACTCCTCTCTCGAATTGCTTACAATTCGCTTTCCGATTGTTACAAGTACAATTTTGAACCAACAATAAGCCAAAATCCTTGTCTAATCAGAAATAAATACCTTACAATTTAATTAAAAGTTGTAAGGTATTTAGCAAAAGAGTTAATAAAATCTTATTTACAGTAATTTAAAAACCCATATAAATTAACAACAGAAGTATTGTATTGCTTTGCTATAATTGTTTTTGGCACTTTTAAGGCAACAAGTTTTAAAATATCTTCCTTATGTTCATCAAGTTTTGATTTGCCTTTGCCTTTTGGTCTGCCGAGTTTTATGCCCTGTGCTTTCTTTGCTATTAGTGCTTCTTTTGTTCTCAAACTTATTAAATCCCTTTCAATTTGTGCTACAAGTGCGAAAATCGTTGTTGCAACTGTTGATGTTATTGATTTATCGTTACTGCAAAAGTTTTCTTTGAGTGAGTATAAAATAATTTCCTTTTCTTTGACTATCTCAATAACCTCAAATATTTGTGTTATTGACCTTGCTATTCTTGAGAGTTCCGGCACAATTAAAACATCACCCTTTTGCATTTTGTTTAATAATGTACCTAATTCACGTTTTTTAAAATTTGCTTTGCCTGAAATTTGTTCTTCAACAAATTCAACATTACCTAATTTTTTGCTGTTAGCGAATTTTAAAACTTCTAATTTGTTTTTGTCTGTGTCTTGGTCTGTTGTACTTACTCTTAAATAACTGTATGTTGCCATGGTGATTGCTCCTTTTAATATTCTGATGTCAATAAAAATGTAAACATAATTGGTTGAAGATTTGAAAGAATCAAATAAAACTTGTAATCATATATCGGTAAATCAATATATGGCAGTTTTTGTTTTATGACTGTAATGTGTTCGTTATATTCGCCATTAACATAACCCTCTCGGTAAATTTCAATATATCCGCTACTGTCATTTTTAACTTTAATCTTTACAACAAAAAAGCCGTCATCAACGGCTTTGTATGTTTCTATGATTTTCGGAAGATGATAAATAATGTTATCGACCAACCATGTTGCATTTAGTGTTTCTTGAAAGTCCATAATGCCCTCGGTATAAATAAGACTATTGCAATAACTTCGTTTGTAAAATTTTTCCGAACCATAATTTCTGCTGTAAATTTCTTTTACTGTTGCTGTGTTCATAAATTACCTCATTTTTGCTTTTAATGTCTGAAATTTGCTTGTGTTAAGTAAAAACCGAACTTCTATATTTTTATTTTAGACATCTATTAAGCAAAAACCAAGCCGTTAGGCTTTATAAGGTAATAAAAGTTAAATGGACGGTTTTGATATATGATTAATTATGTTAAAGAGAAATTATGCCTTTATGTTTGACAAAACATATGACAGGGTTAAATCCATAAAAATAATTAACTCACTAACACCAAATTATTTTCCATGACAATGGTTGGATTTACGGGCAAACAAAAGTACCAACTTTGGTACTTTTGTTTTTGTATGTGATTTTTATAGCAATCAGGAACAGTAAATAAATTACTGTTCCCTATGCTGAACTATGTTTATACAATTCTTTTAATTATCGTTTATATTTTTCTTTAACATAATTTTCGTACCTTGTTTTGTCTTTCTCTGCGTATTCTTGCATTGTTTTTAACATAGTTTCACAAGTTTGATAAAATGATTTTTTATCTATCAAAATATCAAATTCTGTTTTAACTTTATCAGACTTATAATCTTGATGAATCAATCTGACTTTATCGTTTTTTAACCACGCAAGCCACTTAAATTTACTATATTCTTCATTTATATAAACTGCGTGTTTATCTTTTTCCAGTTTTGTTTGAAATTTCGGAAAATCTGTAATAAAGATTTGAGCAACAATACCTAATTCGTCCATATCTTTATTGACTGAAAACTTTGTTGTTACATCAGTCCATAATTGCTCGACACCATTATAGACTTCATCATAATCACCCTCATAAAATTTTTCTTCATCTTCCCATTCCATAGTTACAGCCAACTGATTAATTTGTTTAGTTTCTGTCAAAGGATATGGTATTTCTTCATTTTGAAGATAATATTTATTTTCAAAATAAACCACATCAGTTAAAAGGTGCAAATCAAACGGTGAATATTTACTTAAATCTTTAATATCATATTCGGCATAATCTTGTTCTTTACAGTATTTTTCCCATTGTTCAAACGAAAAATCAAGTCTTTTAGATTTCCATGTGGAATTTTTGTCTGTTTTATAAAATAATGCGTATTTGTTATTATTCATTATTTCACCTCACGAATAAAGTTATAATAAACATACGGTGGAAGTTCGCAAAACTCCGTATAATCCGTATGGTCTGTTGTTAATTCGAGTACATATCCGTTATCAAATATAAACCATATCTGCTCAAACATATCATCACCGTCATTGCGTTCAATTCCTAAATGGTCAAAGTTCATAAAATAAACTTTTTTAGTCTTATTTATCTTTATGTCACCAAGTTTAT
>CALAVA010000300.1 GCA_937892025.1 uncultured Bacteroidales bacterium | reverse complement strand
ACCTATTTGTTTTTTTATAATTTTGTGCTATTTTTGCACACCAAAAAATTGTTAAAAAAAAATTAAAGTTAAAGGAATAAGAAATGAATATATATCAACTATTAGACTTATTAAAAGGAGAACTTGTAACTAAATGTGAAAAAGAAAATTTTTGCATAGAAAGAGGGTTTACTTCAGATTTGATGAGTGATGTTTTGACAATAGAATCTACCGATAATTTGGCTATCATAACAGGGTTATCCAATCTGCAAACCATTCGCACCGCAGAAATGGCAGGTATAGATATTATTATTATTGTACGTGGTAAAAAGAGTACAGCAGAAATGATTTCTCTTGCAGAAGACAACGATATAGTGATAATAGAAACGCCTTATTCTGCATTTTATACGTCAGCACTTTTGTTTAACGCAGGTGTCAAGCCTTTATTTTAAATACTAAAATTATGCACTTTGAATATCATGTTGAAAGCGGGGATTTTATCAACGCAGGTTCTACCTCAAGTGCCGTAAAGAAGACTTTGAAACAACTAAATGTAGATTCAAATATTATCAAACGTACGGTAGTAGCCCTCTATGAAGCGGAGGTGAATATTGTCGCTCATGCTTATAAGGGAACTATTTTTGTGGATATAGACCAAGATGCCATAACCATTCGCTTGGTAGATGAAGGTCCCGGTATCCCCGATATTGACAAGGCTATGGAAGTAGGCTATTCAACAGCCTCCCCATCGGTTAGAGAAATGGGCTTCGGAGCAGGTATGGGCTTGCCTAATATTAAAAACAATGCTGACAAAATGTCTATAACAAGCAAAGTTGGCGTGGGAACAACTGTTGAAATCTATAATAAATTACAATAATTTGTAATTTGTGCAAAACTCTTAAATAAAAACCGATGAAAACAGAAAAAGAAACATTTTATCATGCCCTTGAATTCCGCAAAGATCTTTGTATGGGCTGTTCACACTGCATGATGAAATGTCCCACACAGGCCATTCGAGTAATAGATGGAAAGGCAGAACTCAATCCTAATCGTTGTATTGATTGTGGAGAATGTTTCCGCACTTGTCCATACGGTGCTATTAGTGTAAAACAAGATGATTTTGAAAAAATCTATGATTATAAATATAGAATTGCACTAATGCCCTCTGTTTTTACGGCACAATTCCCCGATAAAGTTACTTACCCACAAATTTACAAGGCCTTACTATCTATCGGTTTTACACATGTTTATGAAACAGAAAACTCTGTGGATTGTTTGGTAAAACCTTATAATGAATATATCGCAAAAAGTGAAGAAAAACCCGTTATTTCTTCTTTCTGTCCGGCAATCGTACGATTGATACAAGTACGTTTCCCTACATTGGTGGATAATATTATGTTGATAAAACCACCTATGGATACAACGGCTATGTATATCAAAAAAATATTTGAAGACCAAGGTTATGATAAAACCCAGGTCATTCATCTTTTCAAAATCAGAGAAGAACCTGAAACAATGGAACATCCTATCCGTGGTGACGGTGCCCACCGTGTAGCTGCCGCAAAAATTGCAGGAATAAAAAGCCCTGCTACCGAAGAAGCCTCTTTGATAAGTGGGGTTATCAATATGGATTATCTCTATAATAGAATTTATAAGGAAATAAAACAAAAAGCATTTGACAAAGACAACGATGAAGAAAATTTTGTACAAATGTCAAAACAATCACTTTATTGGTCTTTGACTACAGGTGAAGTGCGTATTGTAGATACCCCTCACAAAATGGCGATAGACCAAATCAATAATGTGATAGAGTTTTTAGAAAAAGTAGAAAACGAAAGCATTACAGATATAGACTTTTTAGAACTCCGAGCCTGTTATCAAAGTTGTGCAGGTGGCGTGTTGTGTGCTGGAAATAAATTTATGACCACAGACAGAGCCAACAAAAGAGCCCATAGGTCTTCTCCCAATAGCGTAGAAAACGTGGACTGGGAACGATATGCCGATTATATTGCTTCCAATTGTTTGTTAGAGGGAAAAGTAGAACCTCGTTCTATTGTCAAATTGGACGACAATATGGTGGAAGCCATGAAAAAAATGAAACGAATAAACGAAATAAACAATCTTTTGCCACAAGTAGATTGTGGTATTTGTGGCTCACCTTCTTGTCAATCTTTAGCAGAAGATATTGTACAAAATGACGCTGATATTAGAAAATGTATTTTTATACAAAAAATATTGCAACAAAACGATAAATTGGGATTGCCAGAATCAATAAACTTGATGAAACAAACTTGGGGCGTGGGTAAATTGGACAAAAATCTCGTTCAAGAGATAAAAGATGAAATTGATAAATAAATAAAAATAATAAACAAGATATTTTTCTAACGTTCAAAACAAATAGAAAATGACAGTAAAAGAGTTGGTGGAAAAACTTAATTTTAAGGTTTTTTCAGGAGCAGAAGGATTACAAAATGAAATAATAGGTGGTTATACTGGTGATTTGTTGAGTGATGTAATGGGCAACGCTGAGGCTTCTCATATTTGGATTACCTTACAAACACATAAAAATGTTATGGCCATTGCTACTTTGAAAGAATTGGCGGCTATCGTTTTGGTGAAAGGATATAAACCAGAAGAAGAAACCATCAATCAAAGCAATGAAGAAAAAATTCCTATCTTGGGAACCGATGAAGATGAATTTGAAATCTCCGCTAAAATTTTCAATCTATTGAATCAATAATGAATTCATTCCGTGCCGATTTGCATATTCACACATTGCTGTCGCCATGTGGAGATTTGGATATGTCGCCAGATGAAATTGTCAGAATTGCTAAAGAAAAGCAATTGTCAATAATCGGCATAACAGACCACAATACGACAAAACATGTTCCATTGGCAAAATTTTATGCCCAACAACAGGGAATTTTTGTGCTTGGTGGTGCGGAGGTTACAACAAAAGAAGAAGCACATTGCTTGGCTTTCTTTGAGAAAGATGAAACTATACGGCTTTTTGATGACTATTTGCAAAAACACTTGCAAGATATTTGGAACGACCCCGATAAGTTTGGTTATCAAGTGCAAATAGATGAAGACGCCAATATCGTTTACGAAGAACCTAAATTTTTGCCCTCGGCAACAGATTTATCTTTGGAAGAAGTGGAACGCAAAGTGCATGAGTTGGACGGCTTGTTCATACCTGCTCATATAGACAAACCCAAATATAGTGTGCCAAGCCAGTTGGGCTTTATCCCTTTTGACCTCAAAGTTGATGGAGTAGAATTGTCTATCAGGGCAACAAAGACAGATTATTTGTTGCGTAATAATTTATCAAAATTCGAAATAGATTAAAAACTTTTGAAGAAATTAGAAAAGCCCTTAGGGAACAGGACGGACGAAATGTCTTATTGAAAGAATTTGTAGAAAAATAATTCAATTGTTTGTTCCCATCATAAATGGATATTCACAAGATTTTAAAACAATATTGGGGCTATGATTCTTTTCGCCCTATGCAGGAGGAAATTATTCGTTCTGTTTTGGAGGGTAAAGATACTTTGGCTTTGTTGCCCACAGGCGGAGGAAAATCTGTTTGTTTTCAAGTTCCCGCTATGGCAATGGAGGGTATGTGCATTGTCGTTTCTCCATTGATAGCCTTGATGAAAGACCAAGTAGAAAATCTCAAACAGAAGAATATTCCCGCAGAGGCTATCTATTCGGGATTGTCAATAGGTGAGATAGAGAAAATTTTGCGGAAATGTGAACAACATGAACTCAAATTTTTATATCTATCTCCCGAACGCCTAAAAACGGAATTGATAAAAAATATTGTAAAAAAACTCAATGTATCTCTATTGGCGATAGATGAATCGCATTGTATCTCGCAATGGGGATACGATTTTCGTCCACCCTATTTAGAAATAGCCACCTTTAGACAACTTTTGCCCCCTCAAACACCCGTTTTGGCTTTGACAGCAACGGCTACACCTGAAGTGGTGATTGATATTCAGCAAAAGTTGGATTTTAGAAAAAACAATGTTTTTCAAAAAAGCTTTGCTCGTAAAAATTTAACCTATTTTGTTTTTAAGGAAGAAAACAAAATAAAACGTTTGTTGCAGATACTTCACAAAGTGCAAGGTACAGGTATTGTTTATGTGCGTAGTCGGAAAAAGACGGTGGAAACAGCAAAATTGTTGAATCAACAAGGCATCTCTGCCGATTTTTACCATGCAGGCTTGGATATGGC
>CALAVA010000299.1 GCA_937892025.1 uncultured Bacteroidales bacterium | reverse complement strand
GTGGTTTAATGGATATTTGTCAAGAAAAAGGTGATATGAAAACCTTCTTTTCTTATTCTAAATGTTATGAGGCCTCTTTCGACACCCTAATCACAAACATCCACGCAGAAGCAACTCGCCAAACTGTTGGCATGTATAGTTACACACGGAATCAAAAACTTGCCATGGAAAAGCAGCAAGAGGCAAACAAGAATAGAAACATCATATATATTATTATATTATTGATAATGGTGGCTTCTGCCATTCTTTATCATCTGTATCATCGTTCTAAAACAAAAAGACAGGAGGAACTTCGGATGCTTAACCAGAAATTCATTGACACATCCGCCCAATATCAGCAAGCCAAAGAAGAACTGGACAGCATAGAAACTGATTATGTCCTTTTCCAACAGAAAAAGCAAGATGAGTTAGCAGAATTGAAATCGCGGTTGGAAGACTTTCAAACACAATATGGCAATCTGAAACAGAAAGAGAAGAAGGATGCACTGATGCAAAGTTCCATTATGGAAGTGTTCAAAAACAGATTGAAGCCTCAACTCAAATCTCAGCCTATTACGGAGAAGAATTGGGACGAATTGATGACCCTTTTTAGCCAATGTATGCCTTTGTTATATGTTCGAATGACAGAAAATAACATATTAAATCTACATGAACAACGTGTTACCATGTTGACAAGGTTGGCATTCTCGACAAAAGACATCGCCATTCTACTTGATGTACCTAAACAACGTGTCTCAAACACAAAAGAAAAGGCAAATCTAAAATTATTTTCTGATAGTTCAGCACGTACTTTTTACGATAATTTGTACGAAATATAACGATTCTTTGTGGCCATCTTTTAGAATCGTAACGTGCTTGTTTTTAGAGAATTAAGCAAGTGTTTTCAAAAGAATTATTTACTTTTTATTTACTTTTTTATGCCTAATTTCTTCCGTTTTTTCTGCTGGTGCTGTAATTTTGCAATCGATTTTCAAAACTATTAAACCACAAAATTATGAAGAAATTATTTTTTATTATTGCTTTGTTTTTGACAAGTGCTTCAATGATGTATGCACAACAAAAGCCCGTGATTCTGAATCCAACGGCTGTAGGTACAGGGGCGAATCAGGGACAAAAACACAGAACTCCGATTGCCATTCCAGATGTTTATATTGATGGATATGCTCTCTCATTTGATACAAGTTGTATCAAATCTACTGTTATGATTGTAGACTCTGATGGTTCTGTCGTATATACAACTATAGTTGATGAGACAGGCATGGTTGAACTTCCGATAGACCTTGTTGGTACTTATGAACTGCAATTAGTCAGAGGCAGTATTACTTTTGTTGGTGAAATTGAATTGTAATAAACAACACACTACTTGTACGATGAAAAAAATAATATACATTTTATTAGCAACACCATTGTTATTCTTCATGTCTGCATGTGAGAACGATGACGAACAATTTGAAGTTCTTGAACAACCCACACAGCCAGAGAACCCATATTATGTGCCGTTTGAAACCGCTCTTGCCAATGTGGAGAACCTCTTTGCCCAAGAGGAGTTGTCAACACGCTCTCGGCATATTGAGCGGACTGTGGAAAGCCATCAAGAATATGTCGCAAACAGGGGCACCCGTTCCGCAAGTGACAGCATTGATGTTAAATTCCATGTCATCAACTTCGATAACAACCAAGGTTTTGCCCTTGTTTCTGCTGATTCAAGAACAACCTCCATCTATGCCTATTCTACAACAGGACATTTAGACATGGAAGATGCCATTGCAAATACGGGATTTGGCGATTTCATGGAAGATGCCACAGAGTTTTATAAAGAAGAAATTATCAATGGTAAGGTAATTCCTGGTGAGCCAGAGCCAATAGATACAATGCATATAAAATACAAAGATATTCCAATGTTGCCTTTGGTGGAAATTGATGGGGAAGAATATCACATGGCATTCAAAAGTGACACTTTATACAACGTCGGAAAGATGCTTTCTGTGGAATGGCATCAAGATTTCCGGGTCACCTGCATAATCGCGTGTGACCAGCCACACTAAAAACGTGATGTTTTCG
>CALAVA010000298.1 GCA_937892025.1 uncultured Bacteroidales bacterium | reverse complement strand
ATCTGGAGTTTGCATCATAATAACACCCGCCAATTTTTGGTCCCCGATACCGCCAGTTGGAATTGATAATCTCACAATACCTTCTTCACCTTCTACTTTTGTGAGTTTGTCTATATCATTTTTACTTGCTGTGTCTCTTCCAGCACCCCAATAAACTACAGGATTTTGACGAGAATCGTATGCAGCCACAATAATATCAGCCTCAAAACGATCGCCAGAGAAAACAATTCTGCTATTTGGAATAACTTTTGCCTGAATATTATCAAATTTGAAACTACCAGCATCTATTGCTTTCATTAAATAATCTATAGTTTCAAATTCAATATTCTTAACTTCACCTATCAGTTTATTTATCAATGTATAACTTGCTGCTGCTACAATGTGGTTGAAATTATGAAAAACCCAATCTTCTTCATGCTTATCATTATCCATATATTTAGCATCAACTTCCAAGCCTTTCGGAACGACATATTTTTCATCGTTTACAATCTTGACAAGTTCCTGCTTATAAGCATGAATTTTTTCTTGCATTTCGTAAGCTTTTTTCTCTTTGATACAGAAAAAATTGGTAGGTTTTTCGTAATCATCTTTAGATTTCATCTCTTTTAGAGTTAATTTAGCAGCTTCTTCTTTTGTGCAGCCTTCAACTCGAGCATACATTTCATCACGTGCATCAGTCAAATAGGCTATAAGTTCATGTGATACTTTTTTTACCTGTTTGGCTTTATCGTTAAAAGGCTTCACTTTTTCTGGAGCATTTTGTTCTTGCAAATCAAATACAGCATAACTTTGGTCTACTTTTGTGGTAAAGTTCGTTGTTGTTTGCTCCATAGCATCATTAACCGTAACAAATGCATCTAATATATCTTTTGATACATTCAAGGCTAATAGAGCCAAGTACACAAGGTACATCATACCTATCATTTTCTGTCGCGGGGTCTCCGGACAATTTGTTGCGCCCATATATATCCTTTATTTTTTATTAAACAACTTTTTAATACTAAATACGATTATCATTATTTGCCCATAGCTGCTAACATATTGCCATAAACATCATTCAATTTGCTGACATTTTTGGTCAGTTGATCAACTTGTTCTTTGTAACTTGCAAGGAATTGAGCTGATTGAGATAAATTTTCTGCAGCGGTTTTCATTTGTTCATCTAACGATTTTGACGCATTTAATGTTTCATTAGTACTTTGAAGTTGCAATTCGTATGCTGCGTTTATTGCTGATAAGTTTTTAGACAAACGTTGTACACCTTCAGCATATCCAGATTCAGTGCTCATAGATTTGATGGTGTCTTCATATACATTTGCCAAATTTTTAACAGCATTGGTTGCTTTTTCTACTTGAACAAAGTATTCAGAGGCTGTTTCATTATTAGTTCCTAACGATTCGCTTGTTTTTTCGTAAGCAACACTCAAATTTCTAACAGATTCAGCGGCTTTGGATAAGTTAGTAACATAACTATCAGTAGCGGTTGCTGCATCAGACATTCCCGATAATTGTTTTGCGTTTTCACTTAAATTACGCATTCCCGTAGCCAAACTTTCCATTAATTCTGGTCCAATTTTAGCTTCTTCCAACGCTCTGTCTAATTGTTGTGTTGGAGTTCCTTGAGGTACTTTCTTTTTGTCCTTTTTAGCAGCATTTTTGTCTTTTTCCTCTTCTTCTTCCCCCATGGCTAATTCAGGATAAACCAAAGCCCAATTAAATTCAACGTGTTGAGGTTCAAACGCAGAAAAAAGAAATATAATAGCTTCAGTACTCATACCTAATACTATCATTGGATTGGCACCCGGCCAGTGCATAATCTTAAACATAGCACCTAAAATAACAACAGATGCACCAATCCCATACAATTTCGCCATGAAATTTTTGTAACCTTTACTTCTTACTAACTCATTAAGTCCCATATTACTTTTTAATTAATTTAATTTATTTTGTTTATGATAATTATTTATTTTTCTTGTTTTTTTGATAATATTAATATACGTTAGAGGCTGTTTTTATATTGTCCCCTCGTTCTCGTCCTATATAAGATTGTACACAACGAAAACCAACATAACATTTACCGGAATCTTGATATTCATAAGAACGAGTTTCATTATGTAGATAATAACTAATATCTTTCCACGAACCACCACGTACAACTTTACGTTTCAATGCTTCATTGTCACTCTTTTTTGCATAGTAATTATATTGCATGTTCAAGTCATGTGCAAAATTGTATGCAGATTCACTAAAAGCATCTTCACACCATTCAGACACATTGCCAGCCATATCATACAAGCCCCAATCATTTGGATGGTAATGAGCAACAATAATAGGATAAACGCCACCATCTGCCGAATAATTTCCTCTTTGAGGTTTGAAATTTGCTAAGAAACAACCTTTGGTATTTTGAATATAAGGTCCGCCCCAAGTATATGAGTTCAAATCTGCATCGCCACGTGCAGCATATTCCCATTCAACCTCGTTAGGTAATCTGAATTTTTGTTCGTATGCCCATTGCCCTGAAGAAATTAAATAAGAATTTCTGATATGTGTTCTCCATGCACAAAATGCTTGCGCTTGTCTCCAACTTACACCCACAACAGGATAGTTATCATATCCAGGATGCCAAAAGTAACTTTCAGTCATAGGTTCATTGTACGAATAAGCGTAATCATGTATCCAACACAAAGTATCAGGATAAATGTTTATGCGTTCATGTCTTCTAAATGGTTTAGAGCCTTGAGAATAGGCTATTGGACGATTTTGATACATACCTTGATCTTCTGTTTGAGGGTCTATATTATCAAAATCTTTGAAAGCAGCACCAATAACGTCAGGGTCTTCACTATCTCTGTAGTTACGTCTATCCAACCACCAATATTCAAATACTAATACTTTGGCATTCAAATCTACCATTTTGTAGTGATAATAACGTTCATTTCCAGAAGCAGGACTACTATAAATAGGAGAGAGAGCTGCTGCATATTCTTCATTTTGAGAATTCCAATCAATTTTAGTCTTCCAATTTATGAGTCGAGGTTCTACTAATTCACCTTCTTCTTCATGCCCTTTTCCATATTTTAGAAAATGTTCATTCTCGTCTTCTACTTCTGCTTCTCCCAATAACACGTGGGCAATAGAATCTCTAACCCATTCAACGAATTGTCTATATTCGTTATTGGTAATTTCAGTTTCGTCCATATAAAATGAACTAACAGTAACATTTTTGGCAGAATAAGTATAGGTATAGGCTGCGTCTTGGTCACCTACACCCATCAACATGTGCCCTTGTTTTACGAATACCATTCCATATGGCATTTCATCACTAACCATACCACGATCTTTAGCTCCAACCAATTGACCTTTATCACTGCTACATGATATTGTTGTCAAGAGAGCGACAATCATAATTGCTACAAAAAACACTCGTTTCATAATATGTACAATTTATTATTTCTATTTAATCTATTCTTACGATAAACCTTTTTGTCTTATACGTAAGAATTTTTATTTTTGTTACATTTTATTTTTTTATCTATATTCAATAGGTCTATTTCCTAACAATTTAGTGTTTTTATATCCATAAGTTGTAGGTGTTTTTACTATATTAAAACAATATTTAACCATAAATTCAAATCCACCAAATGTTCGTCCTTCTTGTCCTATTTTAGAAGTTAGGTTCATATCATAAGATACTCCAATTTCTAATCCACGTATAGCGGAAGAAGAGTTAGCAAAAGGTCTTGTTCCAACCAATAAGGCGATACAATCAACCATACGATAACTTGCTCCAAACCACAATAAACTATTGTTCCAATCTGCTAATAAGGTTAAATCCATTTGAAAAGCTTTGAAATCAGTTTTTATCAATCCGCTCGGTTTTAATTGCCAATTAGGGTTGGAAGGAATAACAAAATTATATCCACCTAATACATAAATATGTCTTGATGGTTTTTGGTCAACTTTGTTTCCTCCAATAGCAGATAAAAGTTGAGTTCCACTTACTCCAACGTAGAATTTGTCTGGCATACTATAATAAAGTCCGAAATCAACATCTACATACATGTCATTTTTCCCTTGTACTTCATTAATAATTGTTTGATCTCCAGAACGTCCTCCCCAATATTCGTTACGGATTTTTCTACTTAAAAAATCAACACCTAATCCAATTCCTAAAGTACCGCCACCTATATTTAAACGGAATGCATAATTTAATTTAGCAGCAATATCATTTTGATGTCCATAGGCATCATTGTAAAATGATAAACCAAGACCTCCATGCAGTGCTCGGATAGGAGCATGTATAGAAAAAAGTATATCTCTTGGAGCAACTTTATATGTTGTTGGGTTGTCAATATCAGAATTTGGGTCTGTTTCAGTAAATCCAGCCCATTGTTGTCTAAAATTTAAGGTAGCACAAATGCCTCCACTACCCGCATAACCGGGATTAAAAGGCAATAATGTGTACATATATTGCGTAAATTGTGGATCTTGTTGTGCAAAACCATTTATTGATACAACTGCAAATATGATAAAGAAATATACTTTTAAGTTCCTCATAAATGTCTTATTTTAATAATATTATATATGTTTTACTATCTTTATTTTACAAAGAAAAACAACTTTGTAAAACAATCAAAATTTCAGATTTCAAAGGTACTATTATTTAAGATTTATCGATTGATTTATTTTTAATAAATTAATATTCAGTTTTTTAATATGAAAATTTGGAATTATTCTAAATAAAATATTATTATTCTTTAAAAAACAATGTAGAGCGATTAATTTGTATTGGTATTTTTCTTTTATATTCACTATTGATATAGCGTTGTATTAACATATTGTGTTCTAAATCAGTGTTTCCTTTTATATATTGGATAAGTATATTGTCCACGTCTGCATAAGAATCTTCTCCTAATTGTTCTAAATCAGAAGTTGATATACCTAATCCATCTGTTGGAATGGCATTTATGCATAATTTTAATGCTTCGGCTTGAGCATTAGGTAAATTTTTGCATAAATAGTTAGCACAAGCATATACTTCAGTTTTCCACAAATTAATAAATGGTGCATAATCTCCGACATCGCCATGCAATGTCCAAAATCCTGTTAAATATTCCGTATAATTATCTGTAGAAATAACCAAGCCTTTATTTAATTGTGCTAAATCGTAAAGTGCCATCATTCTAAATCGTGCTTTGGCATTTCCCATACGCAATTTGGATAGGGGTTTGTCGTCCAAATCTGGTAGTAAAACTTTATATTTTAAGTAAATATCAGTATAGTCTAAATATTTGTAGTCATGGCAGAATGCCAAGCCGACAGTATTTGCACGGGATATTTCTTCTGCAGTGTTTGTTTCAATGGTAATACTTCTGCCAATTAGTTTGGTATTGGTATTATCGCAAACTGGTCTTAATAAGGCTGCTGCAAATGCACTATCAATACCTCCTGAAATACCTAAAACAATAGATTTTAGATTGTTGTCTAAAATATAGGCAGTAACTTTGACTCGCATAGTATTGATAGCGTAGGCTAATTCTTTATCATTGGATAATAAGCGGGTGGTATATTCTGAAAAATTTTTTTCTGTCATATTTGTATTTTTTATATGTTAATTTTCATTTTCTGTATAATTATCTTCATTTTCAATATTGATATTATCAGCATTGTCTGTTCCAATACCAA
>CALAVA010000297.1 GCA_937892025.1 uncultured Bacteroidales bacterium | reverse complement strand
TGTGACTGGAGTTCAGACGTGTGCTCTTCCGATCTTATTACCAGGCAAAATGGCAAATAATAGAAATATCACAATGATGACTCCTATCATAACCAATAGCCCATAACCTAACCGTTTGAGTATAAATTGCCACATTATTTTGCTTTTACATTTACAATTTTTTTGAGCATTTCGCTTAAAGCATGACGATAATTATTGTTAGGAAAATTTTTCAAAAAATTAGAAAATACTTGTGCCTTAGCGTTCATAATATGTATAGCATTATCTATGCCTTTGTTATCAATTACTTGATGTACAATTTTTTCTATTTCGTCTCTTGTCCCATTGTGTTGAAAATAAAACATCAAGAACTCTTTTTGCTGGTGTGTTGTCATATTTTGCAATGCTGTTATCAATGGTAAAGTTATTTTATGTTCAAGAATGTCTTTGTTGGCATCTTTGTTGGCGATATTGTTGATGTCATAATCTGAAATATCATCAGCAATTTGAAAGGCGATACCAAAAGATAATCCCATTTGGTACCATTCTTGTAATTGTTGGGCGGAAACTTCAGCAGAATAGGCTCCAAGTTTGAAACAACTTGCCAAAAGAATAGCGGTTTTGTTTGTGATAACATCAAGATATTGGTGGATAGAAATTTGTTCCTTTTGGTTTTTGTGTTCTAATTGCAATAATTCTCCATAAATCATGGCTTCAGACACATGGCTTATCTCTTGTAGAATGTAACTATCATCAAGGTTAGCGATTTGTTTCATCGTTTTTGATAGTATATAATCTCCAATAAGTACGGCTAATTGGTTGCCATATAAAGCATTGATAGTTTTTTTGTTTCTTCTTTTTTGCCCATTGTCAATCACATCGTCGTGTATTAATGAAGAATTGTGCAACATTTCTACAATTAAAGAGATGGATTGAGTTTTGGAAGTTATTTTTCCACATAATCCTGCTGTCAGCAACACAATTGCAGGGCGAAACATTTTGGCTTCATTTTTTTCTTGACAATATGCTGCCATAATTTTATTTTGGCTAACAATATTGTGATATTGTTGTTCTACAATAAGCATTTCCTCTTTGATAGGAGCAAAAATTTCTTCCATTTTTTTAGTTTAGGAATGAAGTAATTTTGAGAAAATATACAAAATAAACAATAATTAAGACAAATGTTGCCAACATAATTCCTCTGCCTGTTTTGTCCAATTTTAAGTTTATCAAATAATATCTCATCAATATCAAGTCTGGAATCATAGCAATTAACAATAGGGTTGAAATTTTGATGAGATATTGTTTTCCTTCAGGAGCCAATGCTACTGACAATACGAATAATAAGGCAAACAACAGAGCGGGTAAAATAATCCCAATAAGTATGCCGATGCCGATGGAGTCTTTTTTTAAAAAGTTCATAATTAATAATTTATTTCAGTTTCCATTTTTTTAGTTCTTCCAAAGCGTGATATGCTGTCAAATCGGTGTAGATAGGTGTAATGGACACATATTTGTGGTTGATAGCCCAAAGGTCTGTGTCGCGTCCTTTATCTATTTCTTTTAGTTTGCCGTCTAACCAATAATAGGGTTTTCCTGCCGGATTTAATCTTTCTTGTAAATCTTCAACCCAATAATTATTTGCTTGTCGTGTAATCTTATAACCTTTTATTTCTTCAGCAGGAATGTTTGGAATATTGATATTTAGGCTCACATTTGTTGGTAATCCTTTTTCCAACACCAAAGGAATTATTTTGTCTGCCACATTTTTGGCGATAGAAAAATCGCAAGTCGTGTCATAATTAACAATAGAAAAAGCCACTGCTGGCAATTGGTTAAGACTGCCTTCCATGGCTGCGGCAACGGTTCCCGAATATAGCGTGCTTGTAGAAATGTTGGCTCCCTGATTGATACCAGAAAGCACTAAATCTATTTTTTTGTTTTTCAATACAAGGTGTTTGGCCATTTTTATACAATCACTTGGTGTTCCGTTTGTTCTATAAATTGTTAGGTTTTGTCCCTGATGGGTTTTCCAGATACGTAGTGGAGAAGAAAAGGTGATGGCATGGCTTTTGCCTGATTGTCCAGAAGAAGGTGCAACAATGACGACATCTCCATATTTTTGTGCAATTTCTGTCAAATTTTTAAGTCCGAGGGCATAGACCCCATCATCGTTGGATATAAGTATCAGAGGACGTTTGTTTTTCTTCGTTGCAGAATTTTTCATGCTAATATTCTTTTTAGTTTGGCAAAATGATACAATAGTTTTTTTTCTCCGTATTTGTCAAATTGAACAAGGACTTTATCGTTGTTATCGCCGTTGTTTTCTATATCTACAATGATACCGATTCCAAATTTTTCATGATAAACTTTCATGCCAATTTCGGAAGTGTTTGCCGTAAGTATATTTGTGCTAAGATTTAGGCTATGTGTTTCGTTTTTAGATTCAATGATATTATTGTTAGCCGCTCTTTGGGCGATAGGTTGTCTAAATATAGTTTGTTGATTGTTAGTCTTTGGTGTTATCGTAGAAAAGTATTTTTTGGTTTGTGGAGTGGAGGTGTAATATTGTCGTTTCTCTTTTAAGGTGTCAGAAATAGTATAGTCTTCAAAACTAATGACATCTTTGCTTATTTCTTCCAAAAATGGACTTGGATTGCAAAAACTGAAATTGCCATATAGTCTTCTCGTTTCTGCAAAAGAAATGAATAAATGTTTTTTTGCTCTTGTGATAGCCACATAAAACAAGCGGCGTTCTTCTTCCAATTCACTAGAAGAAGAAACCATAAAGGAGGGAATGATATTTTCTTCAGCACCGACAATATACACGCAAGTAAACTCTAATCCTTTGGCAGCGTGTATGGTCATCAGTTTTACCTTATCGTTGTCATCGTCGTCTTTTTTGTCTGCATCAGTAAATAAAGCGACTTCGTTCAAAAACAAGTCTAAAGAAGGGAACATTTCTTGCAAATCTTCGCCTGTGGCAAAATCAATTCTTGTTTCTGCTGGTCGTTCAACAAAATCTTTCATAGCATTGAACATTTCCCCAAGATTTTCATAGCGTTCTTTTTCTTCTATATTTTCTCGTAAATCTTGTGAAACTCCACTGCTGTCTGCTATATGTTTGCCCAATTCAAAGGCATTGAGGGTTTGCAATTGGGCATGATAACTTTTTATTTTATTGACAAACATATCCAAGGCATTGAGTACTTTTCCTGAAACCTTGAGATTGTATTTTTCGGGGGCTTCAATCACGTCCCATAAGCCGACATTGTGTTCTGCGGCACAAGCGATAATATGTTCCATTGAGGTTGGTCCAATGCTACGTTGTGGATAGTTGATGATTTTTTTTAATGCCTCTTCG
>CALAVA010000296.1 GCA_937892025.1 uncultured Bacteroidales bacterium | reverse complement strand
TGTATGGTGTTTAAGACGAACAAACGCCTGTCTTCTAATTCTGACAATTGTTTGTAGGTATCACGAATGGCCATTATCTGCACTTCGTTCATGCTGCCTGTTGCCTCTTTGCGATAGCGAGCAATAAATGGAACGGTGGCACCTTCTGCCAACAAATCCAAGACATTACGCACAAAATGTTCTGGCAAATGAAAGGTTTGAGCTATTTTTTGTCCTATATCCATAAATCTAATCTTATTCTGTTGGTGTAGCGTTGTTTGTTTCTTGGTCTGATTGGTAATGCACTTCAAAAGAGAACACATTTTGTCCTTCTTTGGCTTGTTTGTCGTTAGCGGTTTTCATTTCAATTTTTTCGGAGGGATAAGCATAGGTTTCCACAAACACCTTTTTGACGAGTCCGGCTTTCATTTCTGCATTTTGACGTGCCATTTGACTTATCTTGACACTATCTTGCAAAACAAGTGCTTGTTGAGCAATATCTTTGTCGGTATCTATGCCTTGAGATTTCAAATAGGTTAACAAACCTTTATTTTTGATGGATAGGTTTTCTATTTCATTAATATCTGACAGAATCATCTTTTGGGCATCTTTGTCTGTGGCTAATTCGGAATAATAATAGTCTTTTTTCATCATAAACAAAGCCAAATCTTTGGCGTTCTTGTCTATATCATAATGTTGAACAAAGGTTAAAGACAATTCGTCTTTGTCTTTGAGGTTTTCTGCCATTTTTTTAAATTGTTCATATTGTTCGGAGGTAAAATCCATGGCAAAAATATCGTATGTAATATCTTTAAAATTGTCGGCATTGAGTCCCAATGCGTTGGTCATCAAGTCGATGGGTGCTGTTGCCACTTTTACCAACAAATTAACAAAGGCTTTCCAAATCACTTTTCTGAAAGAGAAATTGGGGTCTTTGATATGTCCTGTAACAGGCAAATCTATTTTTATATTGCCGTCCCTATCTTTCAAGACAAACAAACCGACACGCAAAGGAATGTTATATTCGGCTTTAATATCTTTCATTTTCTTATCTACCATGCAATTATGAATGTCTATCTCATTTTTGCTGTTGAGATATTCGTTTTTGATGATATATGAACCCGTAAAGGCAAATATGCCATTGCTGATAGGATATGCCAAATAATGCTCACTGTATGGGGAGATATGTTTGAGGTTTAAATTGCTGATATGCAATATCAATTCATGCGAAAGCAAACCATTGAGTATGCCATGCCAATTGGCCATCACTTTGCCACCCTCTGGCAAGGTTGCCATAAGGTTCATTCGAGACATGGTATTCAAATCCAAATCGTTAGCATTTATCTGAATGTGAGAAATGGGGAATTTAAATGTTCTTTTCAAAGTATAATCCGTATAATTTATCGCTCCGTTATTGATATTTACCCGATTGATTTTCAAATCTATGGGTTTACTTTCGGTGTTTTGGGTTTCGTTGTTAGCGGGCGTTTCACTCTGCGAGGTTTGCGTAGAATCTGAGGCTTTCATCAAGTCTGAAAAAGTATGATGATTGGGGTGAATATTCATATCCACCAACAAGCCGTTTAGGGTGATAGAATCTATATGAAATTGATTTTTAGGCAAATCTATTTGTTCTATTTGAATGATAAAATTATCAAAAGCCATCATTTGTTCCCCAAATTGGTTGCTT
>CALAVA010000295.1 GCA_937892025.1 uncultured Bacteroidales bacterium | reverse complement strand
TACTCTTAATAGTATTCCATTTATAACTTTCAAAAAAATTAGAATAAATATTTTACTTAGAAAAATGCTCGCAATTCCACACTGCCTAAATGTTTCATATTGGTATGGGCAGCCATTCTCCCTTCGTACGTAAGATTTAATTGCAGGTTTTTCCATAGAGTTGTTTGATATTGCAAAGAAAAAACACCATTGTTGCCGGGTTGCAAAGCCTCCAAAAGTTCATAACCAATAGAAGAATTGCTTTCCCCTTTAAACCCAATATGTGCATAAGTTCCCCTCCCAATGAGATTGCCTCTTTTGGCAATACGATAGTTGATTTCCATTGCAATATTGTTATGTATAGATACTTCCTCGCCCCAAGAATTATTTTTTTGCGTATAAGTATATGAAATACTGATTTTTAACTTATTGTTTTGTTGAAATGATAGTTTCCCTATTATATTATTGTACAAAATTTTATAATTTTTGTTAGCATATTCACTTTTTCGTGTATTGGTTCCATGTTCATAATCCATGTTTATTGTAAACATTTTTATATTTACCCTTGCCGACCCTATGACAGATGCGACAGCGGTATTTTCAACACCATTAACTGTTAAAATTTTGTTTTTGTTATTATTATAAATAATATCCATTCCCCAAATGGGACTTGTTTGATTAAAAGAAAATGCGTTTCGGAAAGCAGAAGAAACACTCACCAAATTTGTATCACCAATGTTAAACAAAAAAGGATTCACCACTTTCAACATATCGTGCAAAGTGTTTTTTGAGGTTGTTCTGTAGGTAGTTGTATTTGCAAATCGGGACAAGAATTTTTTAAATCCCTTTTTTTCTCTTCTCCACACATTCATTGGTCGCAGGGTCAAACTTGCCGAAAACTGGTTGTTGTAGGTTTTAACATATTGATTTGAAGTTAGCCAAATTCTGTTATAGTTAGCCTCGTCTTTATATTTAGCCACTTCAAATTCATTCAGTTCTTCAATGCCATTACCATTGTAATCAATCCATTGATAAACGCCTTGTCCGTCTGCCACCCGCAAATAAGAATAGGCTTGTTTTTGTTCCATTCCACTGCCAATCTCATAAAAAAGTCCTAAAACAATGGTATTTTTTAACCATCGAGCTTGATAGGATAGATTTGTCAACAAAGTGTTTTCTCCAATGCTATCTTGATAATTTAAATATCTGTAAGAAGCATTGAATCTCAATTGATGATTGGTATTGTTCAAAAAATCAAAATTGGTGTTCAATTGCCAAGCCCTTGAGTTTGTTCCTAAAATACTATCATGTCCATTAGCATCCATTCGAAACAAACAATTGAAACCATAAGCATATTTTTCATCAATAATCGGACTATTTTTAATGAAAACATTCACTTGTTCAAAAGCAAAACTTTCTCCCATTATTGCTTTACTCAACAAAGTTTGATATAAATTCACTTCCATTTCGTTTTCAACACCAATTGTCAAATATTTGAAATCTTTGCTAAACATCTCTTTATGTTTAGCAAACATCGTTTGATAATTTTTCTGCTGATTGTTAAGCAAAGAAGCATCAATTTGCACATGAAATCCATTTTTGTGTATATATGTCCATAAAGCATCTTGATTAGCCCAATATTTTCCACTTGGAATAATGTCTGCTTGAGCAGAAAAGCCGATATGAAAATCTTGTTTTTGCAAAAAATCCATTTGTAAACCAAAATAATGTTCTTCTTTCTGTCTTAATGTATCATTCAAATTATAATTTCTGGAGAAATCCAAATCCTTATAATCCTCTATATATGAGAATGTTTTTGTTTTAGTTTCATAAAAGCCACTTGTTTTCATTTTCCAAGCGTCAGAAGAGTCTTTTTTGCCTAAAAAAATAGTATTGTTTATCCACGTTTTAAGAGCAAAACCAATATTGTTTTTGTCATCAAGAGCAGAAAATGTATTTATATCTTTGTTGGACAATGCTGTTTCAATGCCCAAAAATGTATTTTTATTTATTTGATAATCAGCATAAATGCTATACATTTGTGTTTTCTGCGGTGTTGGAAGCAATTCAATAGGAGCATAGTTTCCCTGCCGCACACCGCCAATAGGAGCCACCCACGCATAGACCCGACCATTTATTGTACTCTGTGTCAAGATATAATCACCATTATTTTCTCCAACCAAACTAAACCCCACCCGATACAAAGCACTATCTGCATCGGTACAATGCACAAAAATACTATCATAAAAAAAGCCATTAATGGTGGTGTCTGCCAATCGATATAAAACTTCATTAGTCTGATAATCCACAGGGGTCATATTATACACAAAAGCCCTATCGGTATGATTGCCTATTTGAGATAAAAATCGTTTTTGGTCATCTGTCAAATCTAAACTATTTGTCTGATTTTTATGATCTTGTTCGTTATAAAAGTTAAAATGAAATGTCCATTTTTTATAATTCAACTCTGTATTGAAATGCACAATCGAACGTAAATAATTTTGGTCAGTATATTCAAACATCACCACGATACGTTTATCTTTGGTGATGAGTTGTTTTGAAGTGAAGGTAATTTCTCCCGAATTGTAATTGATAACATAATCTTCTGTTTCTCCTCGTTGCAACAAAACCTCATCAATATACACACTTTCAGAGCCTGCCAAAACAGTAATAAAAGTTTCATTGTTTTTTCCTCGCAATTGATAAGGCCCTTGATTGCCTTCAATGGCAACAAGTTCTTGCTTGACAAACACACCTTTGGCCATTGCTGCCGTCAAAGATACTTGCATTTTTGCAGTATCTATTTTTTTGTCTGTCCACTGAAATTTGTTAATATTCTGTAATCCTTGTCCTTTTTTGGTAAATTTCATAAAATATGCATTGGGTGTTTCAGCAACAATATCTCCTGCTAAAATTGTTGATATGTCTTTGTATTTCAATTGAATAAATACTTTATCAAATTCTTTAAGTTGAGCGGTATTGCCTTCTGGCTGCACAGGAATATTTTGGTCGGTGATATTGGCCAAAATTTCTACGTCTTCACTCAATTTTCCAGAGAGTTGTAAATTCATGTTAGAATTTACTATCATATCTTGATTGTTGCCGACAGAAACACCTCTTGAGATGCTTCCATAACTATTGAGCATGGCGTCAGAAAAAAGGTTGTCGAAATTTTTTGCTGGTTCTATAAAATGCAAGGGTCGTTCTGGTCCATAAAGATTTGGCATTGTTATTTCTGCAGATTTATGCTGTTGTTTTTCTCCTAAAGTAAAAGGATAGGTGCGATATTGTACTTTCAGGGTTTTACCTATCAAATTTGCATTGTTAAAAATAATCAAACCATTAAGATAATCTACCGAATAGTCTTCTTTTTTAACATTTTCTATATGTATCGTTCCATCAATCAGTGACAAAGAGTCTAATTGCATCGTATCTTTAGACACAACAATTTCTTTTGTTTTGAGCGAAACAACAGGTTGCCCCTTAACATGTACGGTAAAGAGGACAGTCAAAAAAAACAAAAATAAATAAAGATGCAAATTTATTAAGTAAAGATTTTCATTTTCATTTCAATTCATTATTGGATAATATCATTCGAAATAAAGAAATAGAATTTGATAACATTCTTAAATATTCTTCTCATAATAAAATTGATAAAATATATAACACATTGAGCCAATTTAATAGGAAAGTTAAAACATTCATTCCCTCTCATCAGGACTATCATAGGGAAACGACAATTTCAAATGAGAAAAAGATGAACATACCTTATATATATAATGAATATTTAAAGAAAACGAAAAATGTTTATAATGAATTGAATAAAACTTTTTTTGATCTAAAAAGTGATATCACAAATGATGCTGATTATGATAAAAAACCAAGTAAGAAAAAAAGGGCCTTAACTGCAAAGGAAATAAAGTATGAAGAAATGCATAAAGATGTGAAAAAAATGAAAAAGGATATTGGATATATAACTCCTTCTACTGACTTATTTATAGAAACTACATCAAATTTCCAGCTTATAGCCAATTTATCGGAACAATTAAATAAATTGAACTCTAATATAGCTTATAGATATAGATATTATCTAGGTGAAAGATATGGATTTGATGCAAAAAAAGATTTACTTAAAAGTAATTTTGATGAGAATGATTGTTCTGATAATTTGAAAATAAGTAATGATCATCATGATAATTAATATATATTTTAAGGATAAATAATATTTTTTTTAGTGTTGTCATGTTAAATATATAGAATAATAATAAATATATATAATAATATCTTAAATATATAGTATT
>CALAVA010000294.1 GCA_937892025.1 uncultured Bacteroidales bacterium | reverse complement strand
CAGAGAAGTGGAGCAACCTATCGCCCGTTTGGCTCAATTGGCAAGAGCCATAGGCATACACTTAATAATTGCCACACAACGTCCATCTGTGAATATCATTACAGGTGTGATAAAGGCTAATTTCCCTGCCAGAATAGCATTTAGGGTGTCTTCTACTGCAGACTCGCGTACTATATTAGATTCTACAGGAGCACAAAATCTCATAGGTAGAGGAGATATGTTAATATCAACAGGCAATGAACTCACAAGAGTGCAATGTGCTTTGGTGGACACGCCAGAAGTGGAGCGAATATGTGAATTTATTGGGGAGCAACGAGGATATACAGGTGCTTTTCATCTGCCAGAAGTGTTGGATGAAAATGGTGGAGGACAACAACAAGAGGTTGATGATGGGGAGTTTGACCCCTGTTTTGCTGAAGCCGCACGTATGGTTGTACAAAATCAACAAGGATCAACCTCATTTTTGCAACGTAAACTTAAATTGGGCTATAATCGGGCAGGAAGAATAATGGATCAGTTGGAACGAGAAAATATAGTAGGACCTTCTGTCGGGAGCAAGGTGAGAGAAGTCTATATTAAAGATGAAGCCACTTTGGACGAAGTGTTAAAAAACTTAAATCTTTGATAACTTTGGAACGATTCTTTCATTATGTATTTTAACAAACAAACAAATTGTAGGATGAAAAGATTAGCAATAACACTCAATTTGTGTCTTTTGACATTCATCGTGTCAGCACAATCAGAAACAAAGAAATATGTAGATACAGAGGCAGAGGCCGTTTTGACCGCTGTGCAGAAAAGGCTCGCTTCTTATTCAACCGTCAAGATGGGATTTTTATTACAAACACAAAAAAACGACAAGATTGTATCCGAATATAAAGGTACTTTGCTTGTTAAACAACAAAAATATATTTTGGATATGGAAAATTTGAAAGTTTTTTGTAATGGTGAAACCCTTTGGACATATCTTGTCGATGCTAAGGAGGTGAATGTTACCGATTACGATTCTTCGGACGAAGAACAATTAAATCCACTTCATTTGATGAATACTTACAAGCAGCATTATACAATCAAGATGATAAGGGAAGAACAGCAACGAGGGGTGATGCTACAGATTATTGACCTTACACCCAAACACTCTTCTGCCATTGCTAAAGTCCGTTTGATAATAAATAAAGAGAAAAAACAAATTTACAGAATGATAGTTTCAGAAAAAGATGGCACTAATCATACTTATTTTGTGGAAAGTTTTCTCGTCAATCAACGTGTAGATGATAGTAAATTTGATTTTAATGCGGCTTTGTATCCCAATGTGGAGTTAATTGATTTGAGATAAATGTATGCCTATGGACATAAGTTGAATAGCAAATGCAAGTTCTTGCAATTTGCTACATTGGCAATAATAGGATTGTCATTGTTTGCTTGTGTCCCCGAAAAAAAACTATTGGAGGGAGAATACCTATTATCCAAAAATAAAATTTCGGTTGATAAAAAAGTTGCATGTGCCGATGACTTGGTTTATGTTGTTCGTCCGCAGACCAATAAGCGTACTTTTGGATTATTTTTAACAAAAGTGAGCATTTTTCAGGCTATGCAACCCAAAGAGGTGGATTCTCTACGTTTGCAACGGCAAATGAATGTGCGAGCAAAATATGGTAGATATGAATTTTTATTTGATACATTAGCCCACGATTATTATGTACAACAATTTTCTCGTTTTAGAACATGGATACAAAATAATTTTGGGGAGGAGCCTGTCTTGTTGGACACTTCTTTAATAGCCTATTCTAAGGCACAATTGCAGTTGATGATGGCAAACAATGGGTATTTTAACGCTATTGTACACTCACAAGTTAAATATGCAGACAAGCGAGCCGAAGTGTATTATGATGTTACCGCAGGTGAACCTTATGTGATAAATGGAGTTTCCTACCGCATTCAAGATACCAATATCGCAAGATTGGTCTATGCGGATACCAACAGACGGTCTTTCCGTATGGGGGATATCTATTCCGCAACTGCTTTAGAAACAGAACAAAAACGTTTGTCAGAGAGAATGCTTAATAGAGGATATTTCTATTTTTCGCAAAATTTTGTCCGTTTTGAGGTCGATAGCAATTTTAACAACAATACCCTACATGTTTGTATTGTCATTGATGACCCAAAATATCAGATTGATGACACGACAATTGTTGCTGGCAAACACCGTTTGTTCAAAATAGATAGCGTGATTGTTTTTTCTGATTGGGAAAAACAAGGAGAGGATAGATTGTTTTATTATTATGATGTGTCAAAGAATAGGGACACATCTGTATATACTGTTCATTATAATGGTAAAAAAGATTATTATTCAAGGGCTTTGGTTTATCCTATCTATTTTCAGCCGGGTAGTCTATATTCTTCTATTCGTTCTAAATTGACCTACGACAATTATGTGGATATGAAAAACTTTGACTTTGTGAAATTGTCCTATGTAGAAACGCCTTATAGCAAAGAAAATTTTACTTCAGATACTGGTTATTTAGATTGTCGTATTCAATTGAGTCGAAGCAAACGCCGAAGTTTTGATGCCGATTTGTTGCTCAAAGACAATGGCTCACGTATTGCTTTTGGCGGTAATTTGACATGGACGAATAGAAATTTGTTTAAAGGTGGCGAGATATTGACAATAGGTTTAAAATACACCCATGAACTGCGGGCAGATTCTGCTAAATATAACAATTTTGAACTCGGCGGAACAGTCGGTTTGGAAGTGCCTTATTTCTGGTTCCCAATACCTCAAAATCGTATTCCTAAAACTTTTCGCCCCAAAACGCTCATTCAAATAGGAGTAAACTATCTGCGACAAGACCTATACGATAGATTTTTGTTGAACACTGCCTATACCTATCGCTGGCGAATGAGAATGCAAAAACATAGAATGGTGGTTATGGAAAATTCTTTGTCATTGTTAGACTTTAATCTAATCAAGATGTACACAGACGATGATTTTGAGGAGGTGCTTGCACGTTATCAATTTAAAAGACGTACACTTGAAAAATACAAGGACCACTTTATTTTAGGCTCCGTTTATTCATTTTCCATACAAAATCCTAACAAATATCTTTTACACGCACGAGTGGATTTGTTTGGTAACTTGATGTATGCTTTTATGAATGTCTTGGGCAACAAAGCTATTGTCAATGACTTGAATCAATACACCATTTGGAATATTCCTTTTGCTTGTGGTATAACCTTTGATGCTGATTATGTGCATTATTTATTCCAAAAGAAAAAACAATCGATGGTTTTTAGATTTGCTATGGGGATTGGGGTGCCGTTGTTAAATTCTACTTCCTTGCCATTTGAAAAAGCGTTCTATTTAGGCGGTTCTAATTCAATGCGAGGTTGGCGTTTGCGGGCATTGGGGCCAGGTGGATATGTGGATACCAATACAACCATCTTGACAATGGAATCTATTGGAGATGTAAAATTGGAGTTGAATTTGGAATATCGCTTCCAAATCTATAAAGTGTTGCATGCTGCTATATTTACCGATATCGGTAATATTTGGTTGTTGCGTCAACAAACCGATTATCCAAACGGAGAATTTGCTTTTAATCGTTTTTATAAGGAGTTGGCTTGTGATGTCGGTTTGGGATTACGTTTGGATTTGTCCTTCTTTGTCATTCGTTTAGATTATGCCCTTAAGTTGCATAATCCTGCCAAAGATGGAACTGCTGCTTGGCAACATTTTAAATGGAATTCTTATAAGGATTTTAAAGCAGACAGAGCAATTGTATTAGGAATAGGGTATCCATTTTAATTAGGATGAAAACAATCGGAATAACAGGTATTATTGGCTCAGGTAAGACAACCATTTGTCATGTCTTTGAGCATTTGGGCATTCCCGTATATTATAGTGATGAAGAGGCGAAAAAGGCTTATAACAATCCACTTGTCCTTCAAAAAGTGTTACGTACTTTTGGTACAATGGTAACAGATGAAGCAGGACATTTAGATAAAGCACAGATAGCAGCAATGGTTTTTTCTGACAAAAAAAAGTTGCAACAACTCAACGATATTATTCACCCTTTTGTGGCAGAAGATTTTAAACGTTGGAAAAAAAAACAGGATTCTCCTTACATTTTGTTTGAATCTGCCATTGTTTTTGAATGTGGGTTTGAACATTGGTTTGATGATATGATTGTGGTAAGCACGCCTGAATCTGAAAGTGTGGAACGAGTGAAATGTCGTAGTGGTATTTCAGAGGTGGAAATAAAACGCCGATTGGACAATCAGCAAATTATTCGAAACAATATTCCAAAGGTGCGTTTTATTATTGATAATGCTGAAAACTCAATGGTTTTGCCACAAATTTTGACTATACACGAGATGATAATAAATAATGATTAGCCATCTGAAATGAGAAGTTGATTCCATTTTTTTTATTATGAAAAGTTGTACCTTTGCGATACTTGTTGTCTTAAATAGTACTAAAAAGAATTAAAGCATGAAATATTTAAAATCGTTGTTCGGAGAATCTTATAATGCAGAAAACTTTTTTTTGATAGCCGGTCCTTGTGTGGTTGAAAATGAGGATATGCCCTTAGATATAGCAAAAACATTAAAAGAAATCTGTCAAAAATTGTCGATTCCTTTTATTTTTAAAGCCTCATATCGCAAAGCCAATCGTTCAAGTTTGCATTCTTTCAGTGGTATCGGTGATGAAAAGGCTTTACGGGCAATAGCCAAAGTAAAAGAACAATTGTCTGTTCCCGTTTTGACAGATGTCCATTCGGCTGAAGATGTTCAAATGGTGGCTCCTTTTGTAGATATATTGCAGATACCTGCTTTTTTGTGCCGTCAAACAGATATTTTATTAGCCGCTGCACAAACCAATAAAATTGTTAATGTAAAAAAAGGACAATTTGTCGCACCTGAAGCCATGCGTTTTGTGGCTGAAAAGATATATTCAACAGGCAATCATCGCTTGATGTTAACCGAGCGAGGTAGTATGTTTGGCTATCAGGATTTGTTGGTAGATTTTCGGTCGGTACAATTGATGAAAGATTGCAATTGCCCATTGGTTATAGATATTACTCATTCCGTTCAGCAACCCAACCAATCTAATGGTATTAGTGGAGG
>CALAVA010000293.1 GCA_937892025.1 uncultured Bacteroidales bacterium | reverse complement strand
ATATCAGAAGTTAATAAACAAGTATAATAAATTAACAAAATTAGCATTAAAAAAATTATATAAATTTATCAAAAAATAAATAATTGCTAATAAAATTGCACAAAAATTGGATGATTACAAAGGGAATTGGGAGCATATTCCTTATGACTTCAGTATTACAAGTAATGATGAAGAATTTAAGCCTTCAGCGAGCGGAATGCCTTTATTTGATGATTTACCGATATTTTAAGGGTGGTGAAATTATGATTGATTTAAGATTTGGTGATGAAGTTGAAAACAGAAGTTTTGATTGTTCATACAGTTGGGGTGATATGGCAAATGCACTTACAGACCATAATATCCCGCATGAAGTTGTAAGAACCCTTGCTGATGTTCCAATGGCAATGATAATGAAAAGACCAATCTTGAATATGTTTAAGTTTGATGATTATTTACACGACCAATATGGTGATTATGAAAGTGAAGGTAAATCAATGAAAGATATGTTCAAGAAGTTATTTTGGTGATGATTCAGATAAAATAGCCTATTATTTTGGTGTTGAAAAACAAGGAAAATAAGGCTAAAAACCCTTAAAAAACAGTTAAAATAACCCTATTAAACACCGTGAAAACGCAAAATTCACGGTGTTTTTTATTCAAAAATACGCTGAAAAAGGTGTAAAAATAACGAAAAACTAGCAAAAAAATCATAAATTATGTATAATAAAAACTATTATGACATACAATCAGGAAATGTACATAGAGTACATAATACAAGGCTACAATCATAGAACCGCATTTATTAAGGCTTTTCCATCTAGTAAAAGTAAGAAACCGAGTGTGGTTGATTCTCAAGCAAGTCAACTATTTTTTAAACCTGAAATACAAGATTATTTTCAAAAAAGGAAAAAGGAAACACAAGATGAAATAAAAGAAAAATCAATTTGGAATAAAGAACTAGCAATGAATGAACTTATAGACCTATTATACACTAATAAAAAGGAATCTAAACGCTATGAAGAGGCTTTTTACGATGAATTAGACCTTATTGATAGGAAAATTGCTGAGAAAGAAAAGGAAATGAAGAAACCTAGACAAGCAAAGAAAGTTATCAAGCAGTTAATGGCTGATGTAGACACTTTGCGTTATCAGCGGATTCAGGTGTGCAGGAAGCATATAAGTAATAAATCTGTAAATGAGGCTATTCTTAGTAGTATTCAGCAATTAAATGAAATAATGGATTTCAAGAACGAGGCTTTAAGAAATCTAAAGGAAAGCGAAAATCAGCAGAAAATAGAGATTTTGTTTAATACTGATATGGAAAAGGATGAAATTGAGGCAGAAAATGGGGAAAAGTAGAACAAGTCCATTACAAAAAACAAATTCAGGTGTTATTGATTTAAGTTATCAAGGAAAACAGTATAATAAAGCAGTTGGTCGTGGTGTTACTGTTGATAAAATGAATTCCATTTTAGATAAAGTGCCTGATTCGGTTAAAAATAATAAAAATGTTACTGAAACTCTTAATCAAATAAATAAGGTTAAAAATAATCCAAATGCTGATGTAAAAATATATCGTGCGACTCCCGGTGATACAATCAATCAAAATGATTGGGTGTTTTTAAGCAAGGCTCAGGCTGATAAATGGACTAAAACTCCATTCGGAACTCCAAAACCTAATTTCAAAGTTATTGAAATGACTGTAAAGGCTAAAAATGTAGATTGGACTGGTAAGAACTTGGAATTTGTTTATTTGGGATAAAAGAAAATGAATGTGATAAAGCAGAATGTTGACCTATTGGAAGCGGTCGGTGGTAATTATAATGATTTTATTTTCTCAAAGAAACGCTATCTAGTGTGCAAGGGAAGTCGTGGAAGCAAGAAGTCAAGCACAACGGCTTTGAAATTTGCTTATATGATTCCTTATTACTATTTCAGATATGGGGTAAAACCTAATCTGTTAGTAATCAGGCGGTATATGAATACCAATTGGAATAGTACACGAGCACAATTAATATGGGCAATAAATAAATTGGGTTTTGCTGGCTGGTGGAAAATACCTAAATCTGAGCATACTTTGACTTTTCTACCTAGTGGTCAACAAATTATTTTCAGGGGATTGGATGACCCTCAATCAATAACATCTATCACGGTTGCGGATGGTTTTTTGTGTTGGGTATGGATTGAAGAGGCATTTCAGGTAACAAGTGAAGATGATTTTAATAAACTTGATATGTCAATTCGTGGTGAATTGCCTGATGTTTTATTTAATCAATTTGTTTTAACATTTAACCCGTGGAGTGACCGCCATTGGTTGAAAAAAAGATTCTTTGATAACCCTGATGAAAATACGCTTGCAATGACAACTAATTACATGATGAATGAATTCCTTTCAGAACAGGATAAAAGAATTTATGAAATAATGAAAGAAAGAAACCCTAGAAGATATAAGATTGAAGGCTTGGGTGAATGGGGTATTGCTGAAGGTCTTATTTATACCAATTGGAAAGAAGAAGAATTTGATATTGATGAACTCATAAAGAAACACGCAAACGAAAAGGATAAAAGAGGACTGCCTAACTTTGTTTCAGTGAATGGAATGGATTTTGGCTATAATGACCCTACTGCTTTTGTAGGTGCTTATGCGGACAAGAAGAATTATAGGATTTACATTTACTATGAGTATTATGAACGGCAAATGGAAAACAGGAAGATTGCCAATGCACTCATAACGGCAGGATTTGGAAAAAGCCTGATACTTGCCGATAGTGAAGACCCACGCACAATAAATGAACTTAAATTATTAGGTTTATATGGGATAAGAGGTGCTAGGAAAGGTGCTGGAAGTGTTGTTGGTGGAATTCAAAAGTTGCAGGATTATGAAATTATAGTCCACCCTAGATGTGTGCATACAGTTGAAGCATTAAGTAATTATGCTTGGAAAAAAGATAAAATGACAGATAAAATAACAAATGAGCCTGAGCACGATTTTTCCCATATTCCTGATGCCTTGCGATATGGGTGTGAGGATTTGCAGAAATTCGGTATACAAGTATAAAATATATAAGGAGCGTGAAAATGGAATACAAGGGAATTGAGATTATTCAGTTAAAGAACAAGAATCTGCTACTGAAATTGCCATACAACGGGCAGACAATAATCAGTTGCAGGAAGTTTCTGAATGATGAGGAAAAGAAAAAAATCGTGGATAACTTTATTAAAAAGAATCCAGATTTATTCGAGGAAAAAGACTAATGTCAAATATCAAATACAAGTCAAAATCCACAGAGCAATATTGGAAGGACAGATTCAGTCTGAAACAGAGTTTAGGCGACAGGACGGAGCAGGAAATGCTTGACCACTTAAAAGGACTGTATCAAAACACAATGCTTGAAATAAATAAGGAAATTGAGGCATTTTACGGTAGGTATGCGGAAAACAATAATCTTACTCTTTCAGAAGTAAAAAAGCGTCTTAATCCTAGCGAACTGAAATCAGCGAAACAAGAGATAGCGAAATACTACAATGAGATTGATAAACTTGCTAGGGAAACTAACGGCAAGGTGTCAGTCAAATTGTTGCGTAAATACAAAGATGAATTAAGGCTTCAATCCGCAAAGGCTTATATGAGCAGGTTGGAGGACTTGAAAACAAGGATTAAAAACAACCTTGTGAAACTGGGGCTTGAAGAAGATAAGCAATTTTCCGAATCATTGTTAAAAACAAGCGAGGGGGCGTATCTTAAAACATCGTATGAATTAAGCAAGTATCAGGGATTCACCAACGCAATATCGGACGACCAATTCAACAAGATTGCAGATGAACGCTGGCTGGGTGCTAACTATTCGGACAGGGTATGGGAAAGTAAATCACAGTTAGAAAGCGAACTTGAAAAAACATTCTTGCAGGGAGTTGTAAGAGGGCAGAACCCTAGAAAAATCGCCAGTGAAATGCAGAAGAATATGGGCGGTGCTTATTACAGGTGTGAGCGATTAGCAAGAACTGAAATGATACATACATTCAACGAATCCACTATGCAGAGTTACAAGGATTATGGGGTAAAGGAATATCAGTTTGTATGCGGATTAGATGAAAGGACTTGTCCTGATTGCGGAGCGTTGGACGGTGAGCATTTTAAGACAAGCGATAAAATTGAGGGTGTGAATTATCCAGTTATGCACCCGAATTGCCGTTGTACCACAATACCATATTTTGAGAAAGATGAGATTGACGCTATGTTTGAGGAATCGGACAGAGTGGCTTATGATGAGAATCATAAAATATATGAAGTGCCTGCTAGTATGAGTTATAGGGAATGGAAAGAAAAGTTTGTTAAAAACAATAGCAAAAATAAAATAAAAGATAATGTTAAATTTCCAGTTCTTGTAGATGATGTAAAATCTAAAGTTAGGACTAGATGTGAAGAATTAGATATTGAAAGGAATCCAGTTGATTTACTAGAAAAGGAATTGAATGAAGATGAAATTATAGACCGATTAAAAGGTGGTGATAGAACAAAGGGAAGTTGCATGAGTTTGGCACTTGCATTTACGGCAAATAAAGCAGGGTTTAATGTATTGGATTATAGGGGTGGAATGTCTCAAACTGTATTTTCTTTGCGTGAATATAACCGATTTGAGAATTTTAAGGGTGTTAAAATTGAAGAAATTAGTACACCAAAAGAAGTTGATAACGCTAAGAATTTATTGATGAAAATTACTCCAAATAAAAATTATCTTTTGATTACAGGTAGACATTGTGCGGTTGTAAGAAAAATTGGAGATAATTTTGAGTATTTGGAAATGCAAAGGCTTGAAAGACCTAACTGGAAAAATGGCTGGCAATCTTTTGGTAGCACTAAAAAGGAAATTGATAAAAAATTGAGAGGTAGGTTTGGTTGTGTAAACTATCGTGATTCCTATAATAGAGTAAGTGCACTCATAGATTGTGAATCTTTAGGAAAAAATGCAGAGTTTATAAAGGTTATGGAATATATAAATACTGCTAAAGATAAGCAGATGAAAGGAATTGGCGGAGGCGAAAAATGAAAGAGCAATATTTATTTTCTAAAGAATTTTCAGATGATAAGATTTGGATTGTTGAAAGATTGCAAGATAATAAAATTATTCAAGTGGCTGATGAATATTTATTTTCATTTGATAAAAAAATTATTTTCAATTTTTGGAAAGATTACCCTGATAATTTGACTAAAGAGCAGGCTGATATTTTTAAGGATAAGTTCCCAATATTGGCTGAATTAAAATAAACTCTTTACTTTTTACCAATTTGTAAATATAATTTAATTTATGGATGGAAATGTGAATTGGTTTAGGTGTAAAAAATGCAATAAACCATTGTTAAAACTTACAGAGCAATCTGTAGTTATAAACGAGATATTTTGCAGGTGTTGTAGAATATCTTTTCAAGTTGAGATTGAACACGGAAAAATATTAAAAAATGAAGAGATGAAACAAAAATAAACTTGGAATCTAAAAGGTCAGTTGGTTTATTCCTGCTGACCTTTTTTTTATTTATATTTTAATCCTACAAGGAGTGAACTATGGAAACCAATCCA
>CALAVA010000292.1 GCA_937892025.1 uncultured Bacteroidales bacterium | reverse complement strand
TTATGTTTACAAAAATAATAAAAATATAAAAATGAACAAAAATATTTTTTATATTTTTTTCAATTGATAGTATTTTGCAAAATAAATTCATGAAATAGTCTTTTTGATAAGAAAAAAAATTATACCTTTGCAAACCTTATAAAAATCGTGTTTGTGGAAGAAAAAGCGTATTACAAACAGTTTGACATCAAGGTGGGTAACAGAAAAGAGGGCATTTATAATGAACACTTAAATGTAAACCATTTGTTCTTTGAAAAACACATCAATGACTATGTTAGCGATGGCAACGTTGATATTGATTTGACAATAGATTGTAGAGAACGTATGATATTTTTAACTTTTGATATGAAAGGTTATTTGATTTCAACATGCGATTTGTGCCTTGAAAGTTTAACACTACCTATCAATTGTACAGAAAAACTGATACTAAAAGTAACAGAAAATATCACAGATATAAACAACAATGACGAATCTATTGTTTTTATTTCAAAAAATGACTATCTATATAATGTAGAACAAATCATTTTTGAATATTTAATGATGACAATTCCTATTCGCAAAGAACATAGCAACACTAATGATGATATGTGCAATCAAGATATGTTGAACTTATTGAAACAATTTGAACGCTCTAACAAACAAGATGAAATGGGAAATGCGATGTGGAATGCATTAAAAAACATAAAATTAGAAGAAGAAAAATAGAATTAATAGATTATTTAACAATATAAAAATAGAAAATCATGCCAAATCCGAAAAGAAGACATTCTGCAACAAGAAGAGATAAAAGAAGAACTCATGATAAAGCCGTAGCTCCACAATTGACCACTTGTTCAAATTGTGGCAGTGCTGTAATATACCATCATGTATGCCCAGAATGCGGTTATTATCGTGGAGAATTGGCTATTGAGCCAAAAGCAAAAGCATAATTTGTAAAACATATTTTGCAAAAAACATACAAGAGACTATCTAAACGGATGGTCTTTTTGTGTTTTACAAGAAAGAAAACATGATATGATAAACATAGTAAATTATGTGAATATAAATATCGTAAGATAACAATAAACCACAAAATTGTACCTATCAGAGCGAATAGTAAAAAGAAATGGAAACAAAGAAAAATTATGGCAAAAATCGCAGAGATGATTCTTTTCTGCAAAACAATAAGAGAAAGAACAAGAATGATATTTCTATAAGAAATTCAAGACGACGTTCAGACAAATCACACCATACAAAACAAGAAACAGAAGCCGATGAACAAGAATTTTCAAAAAGACAATCTCGTAATAATCGGTTTCTTAAGGATAAACCTTTTGTAAAAAGAAGTGCCAAACCATCTTCCAAAGATGATACCCCACACAAAAAACACCCCAAGGGTTTAGAATCTGATATTTTACGTGAAATTGTTTATCGCAGAAAATCAGAAGGGCGGCATTCTGAACGCAAATCTAAAATTTTGTCCCTATCTTGGAATGAAGAACATGACCCCATTCGCCTAAACAAATACATTGCAAACAGTGGTATATGTTCAAGACGAGAAGCCGATAATTTAATTTTAGCAGGAGCCATTACCGTCAATGGTAAAATAGTTACCGAATTGGGAACCAAAGTTTTACCTACAGATGAAGTACGATATGGCGACAAAATACTTCAACGAGAAAAACCCGTATATATTCTGTTAAATAAACCCAAAAATTTCATTACTACCACAGACGATGAATTTGACAGAGATAATGTAATGAAACTCATTGAAGGGGCTTGTAAAGAAAGAGTATATCCCGTAGGTAGATTAGATAGAAATACAACAGGATTATTGCTTTTTACCAACGATGGTGAACTAACAAAAAAACTGACTCACCCACAATTTGAAGTGAAGAAAATATATCAAGTAGAACTTGATAAAAATATGTCTATTAGCGATTTTGAAGCCTTGAAAAATGGCATTGAATTGTATGATGGTTTTATAAAACCTGACGAATTGGAATTTGTTAATGGTCAGAAAAATATATTGGGAATTTGCCTGCATTCCGGTAAAAATCGTATTGTAAGAAGAATGTTCGGTTATTTTGGATATGAAGTAGAAAAGTTGGATAGAACTTACTATGCTGGACTTACCAAAAAAGATTTACCACGTGGACAATATCGTTTTCTCACTCAAATGGAAATCAATTCTTTAAAAATGATTTAAAAGGAATGATACCATTTTTTAAATATCATGGTGCAGGTAACGATTTTGTCTTAATAGACAATCGCGACAACTTATTTCATCTTGATAACCATTATATCCAAAACATTTGCCATAGACGCATAGGCATAGGTGCAGATGGGCTGATACTGCTCAATCAAGCGAAAGAAAGCCATATCGATTTTGAGATGCAATATTTTAATGCAGATGGTTTTGAGGGGACAATGTGTGGCAATGGTGGTCGTTGTATTGTGGCCTTTGCTTATTATCTAAAAATAATTAATAAACAAACTATTTTTAAAGGCATTGACGGCATTCATCGGGCTGAAATTCTATCTACAACTCACGACAACACCATACGTGTAAACTTGCAAATGTCAGATGTTGAGACTTTTATACCCTATTATGATGGTTATTTTATGGACACGGGATCGCCTCACGTGGTACTTTTTAAAAAGAATGTGGCAAATTTTGATGTTTTTAACGAAGGAAAAAAGATTCGTCATGATATTTTTTTCAAAAATGGCACCAATGTAGATTTTGTAGAAAAGGGGGAAGATTTTATTTTTGTTCGTACTTTTGAGCGTGGTGTTGAAGATGAAACCATGTCTTGTGGTACAGGTGTTACAGCGTCTGCCTTGGCTTGGGCTTTAGAGAAC
>CALAVA010000291.1 GCA_937892025.1 uncultured Bacteroidales bacterium | reverse complement strand
AGTGGCCATTAGATATTATTTTATAAATATTTTTTCTTTATATACTTTTAAATTTTATTCAAATATTAGGGCTAATCTTTATAATAATTACATCGCATTTGGTTTTAGTTTTTGTCGAACTGAAATCCGCAGTTCATCATCCGAACATTATCCAGGATTTATGATCTTTAATTATCCTAATGGAACAGATCATAACCGGGATTTAATTGATTTAATGTTTTCAAAAATCTCCCTATGACGCCATATAATTGTTCTATCTACATTATTACAGTACGGACAATAACACCCATAATATTCATAAAACAACCATCCACACCATCTACACCATCTTATACTCATATAGTCAATCATTTTCCGCACCCCATACTTTTGCGTTTATAGTATTTTGCGTTTCCATACATCCAGTAAAAACAATTTTCTATAAAATTTTAATCAGCATTAACATTGAACATTTCATTTAGAATATCCATTGTTACACCGTTTTTATATTTTTCTTTTATTTCATTCAACCTTTCCTCGCTGTTTTCATAATGCTCCCTACTTGCCCTCAAATTATTCTGTCGAATCCTCTTGCTTAAATTGAAAAAATAAATAGAAGTTTTCCTGTATTCCATTCGCCCAACTTCTTCTTGATATTTCCTCAATTCTTCATCTTTTACCTTACGCATATTTTATTGCTTTCAAAAATATCTCCGCAATCTCTTCATCTGGTACATACTGATACACACTGCAACTTTCGCCCCCCATGTCATTAATCCATGATTCAATCCTTTCATAGATTTTTTCACCATTGACAAAACGCTCTACTAATTTCTTTTCATATTCAGCAACTTTCTTTCCTACATAATCATTCAATTTCTTTTTGCACTCATTGCAAAAAACATATCCACAAGCATGTACATTTACTGTTAGATTTACGCTTTTTTCGTTTCTTACAATCTCTTTGTTACATCTTGAACAGAAACAAGGTTTATTCAAATCAACCTCTCTGAACATTCCGTTATTCAAATCAATCTCTGTCATCCTTTACACCTCCCTCGTTGCTTATCCTTTTGTTTTAGTATTGCGATTGCATTCTTGTATGTTCTAACAATCTCTTCTTGTGGTAAAACAAGGTCGCATTTAGCACACTCATTTTCTAGCCTGCAACAATCTCTTTGAACGCACTCTAATTCGTTTTGCATAACCTCTAAGTCTGTCATTTTTGTTCTTCCTTTGCAATTTCAGCTTCAGCATCAATACCACTAATTTCCATAAACATATTTTTCTAAAGTCATAACATTTCCTTTTTTGTCACTTCACTTGAGCGAACACGGCACGCAGCTTTTTGCACTTTGTAAAAGAGCACTCATTTCTCTGTAACAACTTTTATAACCAATCTCTTTGAATGTAGTTCCGTGGCTTTTACAGTACATCTTTAGCAAGGCCTCATTACTATCTATCCGCTTAAGCAATTCTTCGCAGGCAATAAAGGGGCTTGCCCAGTTGTTTATCGCCATTACAAACTTTGTCTGTAAACTACATTCCCCTTCTCTAGCCCAGTAGTCATCTGCACAAGTTACAAGCTGTTTTTGTGCTTCTTTAATTTCTTTTATCAGCTCTTCTACTCTCATAAAAATTAAAATCTTTTCAGCTTCCTTTTTGGTAACTACAACACCTGTAAAAATTGCAATTCTTGCCATGAAGTATTCATCATTCATAAATAATTTCCTTGTTTTTACTACAGGCATATTCGTATTCTAATTTGGCGCCTGCACTTTCACGCCAATTATCAAGCATATAAACCGCATCACAAGCATCAATCATTGCATAGCAGATGTGCATGTAATCTTCATGCGACAAGCTCTTGTACTCTGGCGAAACTATAGGAATAAGAACATCGTGACCCTTCGCTAATAAAAAATTTTCAGCTTTCTTAAACATCTTACAAACCCTTTCCTTGTTCAGGTCAGAAATTTTTCCTGCAACATAAACTTTCATTTTATTTTCCTCACTTCGCTTGAGCGAACTTTTTATTGCTCGCTCTTTAGGTTTTCAAATACCATTTTTATACCTCCTTTAAAAAACATCTACAATGTGCCCGTAAAGCCCTAACTTTATATCGTCAATATGATACTTAAAGTTCTGGTGTTCATAGCATACACTAAAATATGCAAAAGCATACGTGTGTATTATCAAATATCAGTTTCAAGTTGTTCCCAATCGTATGAATTCACCAACTTATCATACAGACGTTCCAAACGCTCATTGCTCTGTTTGAGTTCAGTTTTCATTTCCTGCAACTTTTCCTCAACTTCTTTTTCATCATCAGTTCCAAATTCTTCTTTCCACTGCTTTTTAATGTTCTCAATAATTCCCTGAGCCTTTGCCGATTCAATCTCACACCTTGAAATCAAAGATTTGATTTCATTTATCTTTTCAATATTCATATTCTTCCAACTCCTTTATTGTAAATTTCTGTAAACATACAGATTCAAGATATAATTCAAGAATTTTATCCAAAGTCCTATACTTCGCATAAACTTCACAAAGCATTGATTTTTTAATCAAATTAAAATCAACTTCATCTATACTTTTTTCAGTACAATTTTCAATCAATTTCCTACAACGCTTTCTTTCTTCAAGACCTTCAGCAATTGTCCGATAGCCAAAAATCTTTTTGAGCAATTTCTTTGTTCGTTTCTGAATATCCAAACAATACACATCAACAATTCTCAATCTAAACCTCCAACACATCCTCACTATTATTATAGGATTTTTCTTCTAATATATTTCTGCATATCCAAAATTTTTATTTTTGGATAACCGTTATAAATTTTATTCCAAACAAACCAGCACGAAACAATCATGCCACACTCAACTTTTCCATCTATTTCGGGCTTGTCAAAAGCAATCTGCCTATCGAATGGCAAAACCCATTCCAAATGTTCCCACAATTTATTTATATTTCTATCATGAGCACCAAAGAAATTCATTTTACCGATACAATAAACTTTATCTGCAATCCTTTTGCTTTTTTCAACAAAAGCATTGAACCGCTTAAATGGCGGATTCATTATAATTACCTCATAATCATTACGAATATAATCTGCTAAAAAATCCTGACCATAAATCAAATCTTTTTCAGTTATATTTTTATACCCATATTCCCTCAAAACATTACCTATAGCGTATTTACCGCAACACGGGTCATAAATACCTACATCTTGACCGACAAACAGACCGCTTTCAACCAACTCTTTAACCATACAACTAGGTGTAGGGTAAAAATCATTCAACGGTCTTTCGGATTCAGGTTTTCTATTGGCATAATTTTTACCTTTCATAATCACGCCTCCAGCAGTTCCTCTACCACTTCCTTTAATTCAGGCTCAAAGCCGTTGCGTTCCATCATAGCCTCAACATTCGCTAGGAAATCAAGCGATACAGACTTAGTGCTTTTCAACTTGCTGACGAAATCGTCAATTCGCTTTTCCCTTTCGTTTTCCTTTATGATATACGAATCATCTATCAACTCCTCATTATCTATTATAGGAATAAAATCAACGATATTTTTATTCGTATCAACAAAATAAACACCGCATTGATAATCCTTGAAATCGCTCGTCTGCCTTAAAAGGCAACCGCTATTCACTACGTGCCTACCGTTCTTTTCATAGTGGAAATTCCTGTGATAATCGCCCGTGAACACCCACTTTGCTTTAGGGAATTTCCGCAAAAGAGATTCGGGAGTTTCGCAATCTACAAAGTCGGGCTTGTCCTCGCTCGGAATTGTCAATGTATGCTTGAAAACAATCTCCGCATTTTCATTGTCAGGCTCGTCAAAATTGCTCGCTGAATAATTTATCTCATCACCTATAGCATCTTCCCAATTATCAATAAAATACTTTATAGGCTTAACACAACCACTATTTAGTAAAACACCTATAGCAGATTTATCTATATTTTCCGAACTGTGATACGGAAGGTCGTGATTGCCAGCAAGTATATACAATGAACCCAATCTGTCGGCAAGTTTCTGAACCATATTTATACACTCAAAAGATGTATCTGAATTGGAATGAAACAAATCACCCACTACCATTATAGGAGCGTTTTTTTTCACCGCTATTTCAACAATCTGCCTTAACGCTTTCTTTTGAGTTTCTATCCAGTCATTGTCAACCCTACATCTAGGTCTGGTCGCCCTTAAATGCCAATCCGCACTAATTATCATTCTCATTCTTACACGCTCCATTAAAATAGCATACCGTTGTTCAAATCCTGCTCTTTTCCCAGTATGAAATCGCAGATAAAATTCCTAGCGTAATCTGGACTCATCATCGACCTTTCTTCGGAACAAATGCCCGCTTGCTTACTACCTTTAGCGTAATTTTTCAATTTCGCTTTATCTCCCCATTGCTGGGTCATTCCAACATTTCTCCGCTTTTCTATCGGAACATAAGTTCTGGAGAATCCGCTCATCGGCTCGCAATTAACAAACCAATAAGCAGTAGGTTTCTTGAACCAATCACCCCGCCACCGCCTGTCCTCATCAATTAACTTCGGCTTACAGAACCAAAAATAATTGGTATAGTTCATAATATGCCAAGGATTCTCCATTATCATTCGCAACCCTTTGAATTCAACTACCCCAAACATTTTCAATGCCTTTTGATAGAAAAAATATCTTTCATCGCTTTCCTTTTTCAAAAAATCGTAAATCCTATGAATATCTACACCTCTCCGCCTCATAGATTCCTGCGCGCTCCTCTGATTGTATTCCGCCATATTACAGAATTTAATACACGGAAAAAAAGCGACAATCAAATCATCTTTTGTTATGCTATCAAAAATCGAATTTTTGCCAGCATAGCCTTTCTCAATCTCCGCAAACAAATCAATCACATAATCCGTTTGCCCAAAATTATTCTGAATGTCATAGTCAAAAGCCTCGTAGCCTAGTTTCTTAAACTCGTTCTTGAACGTTCCACTCTGCTCAAAGAAACAATGAACCTTTCCCTTAATCTCCATTCTTACACACTCCATTCTTCATAAGATTGCCACAAAGCGGACAAATTGCAGGCAATTGCTCTTTCAAGCATTTTATATCGCTTGCCGAATTCTCAATGTGCGTTTTTTGAATTTTATAATTGTAGATAGATTCTTCAATTCTCTTTATATCAGCAATTAAATTATCCTCATTCCTTTGTAATCGCTCTACAAGTTTTTTCTGCTTTGAAAAATCAATATTCTTTTTTGAAGACAACTCATTATATTTTTCAAGATTATCTTCAACAATTTGAATTAAATTATTTTTTTCAATCACTTCCCTAGATAATTTTTCAATCTCAACTATAAATTTCTTTAATTTTACAGCCTTGCTTAATTTTTCAACCTTTGATAAAAGTTCCTTATAAGTTGCTATAGAATTGGTCAAATCCCCACATAAATCGTCAATTCTAGCCACCTTTTCATACAAGGTTGATATATTTTTCAATTTTTCCTTTTGAGCCACTATATCAGCGAATTTATCCACTTTCTGACCATTTTCTAGGAATGTAGCAAGTTGACTCCCCAATTCCGCAGACTTGATATTGAGTTCATCATTTACAGCCTTTACATTATCCCATTTCCGCAATAATCTCTCAACTGAATCTAGCCAATTGTATTTTTCCTTTTTCTGTTCCTGCTCTTTGATTATCTTTTCAGTTGCATCAATATCGCTTTTTGTTCTGCGTCTTGAAGATTCAGCATTGGTGAGCACCTTATCAATAATATCCAATCTAACTATATGATTGAAGTATTTTGCTACCTCACCGCTTGTTTCTGATAATAAGAATGGGGCATCAAGTTGTCGCTGAACATTTGTATCAGATAACCTTAAAACCTGCTCAACCTTTGCAGGAACATCTGACTTGACTACATTAAGGATTTCATCATCAACTATGTACTGATTTTCACCCCTTGCTCTTTTCCTGCAAATAATGCCGTTTTCATTCTCAATCGTTACTGACATTTCATCGGTCAGTTCACCCTTTTTATTGAGTGCCCAATGACTTGCCAGCGTATCTACACCCAAAGGTCTGTTATACCTTGCCCAATACAAGCCACGCAATATTGCCGATTTTCCATTATTGCTACTTCCCACAATACAATTTATGCCCTTATCAAATTCAAGCCTTGTATTTTCGTGAGATTGTATGTTTTTCAGTTCTATGCTTTTTATCATATTTTCAACCTCAATTTATTATAGGAATTATTTTTTAATTTTTTTCTAAAAACTACTTGACTTTTTTTATAAAGTGTTTTATACTTATAAATGTAAGCAGGAAAATACCTGCAAGGAGCAAAATATGAAGACTGTTTTTATGAATGAATATGGAACAAAGATTGAAATTATTGACTTTGACAATCGTTATGTAACTTTCAAAATCAATACGGTTTTGAGTACTGGAACAAAGACTGATTTTGATTGCTGGAACAAAGAATCATTTGAAAAAATGATTGCTGAAAACGGATATAAGGCATTATAAAGGTGATTATGAATTGGTAAAATAAAAATAAGGCTAGGTAAATTAAAACCTAGCCTTATTTTTTTCACTTCTTAAACAATTCTTCAAAGGTTGACCAATCCATAAGCACCAAAGGCTCGCCACCAATCGTCTGCTTTTTGAATACAACCAACCACTTCCTGCCCTCTTTAGTGTTTGCCCTTGCTTGTCGCACCCAATCAGGAATTGATAAGGATTCCTGAGCCTTGCATTCAATATCGTATGGAAATTTATCATACAATTCACCACGCAAACAAATATCCGTTCCCCTTTGCCCCATTTCCCTAGAATGAACAAGACAAGTATCATCGGATTGCACAAACTTTATCCCAAACATTCCAGCAATCCGTTCGCAAACCCAATATTGCAGATTCCTGCCTTTTCCTTTAGCAGAACTTGTCTTGATTTTCTTTTCTGCCCGCTCCAATTTTCCAATTATTTTATTTGCAAATTTAGGCATTGGAATTTCCAAATAATTTTCTTGAATGAGGTCTTTGATAAATTCAGCCTCATCTTTATCAAACTTTATTTCTTTCATAAATCACCTAACAAATTATCCTCAAATTGCTCAGCAACTTTACAATTCTCAACTGCCTGTCTGTAATAACTTTCTTTGAGTTCAATCCCGATAAATTTTCTGCCCATTTTGAGGCTCTCATATCCTTCAGAGCCAATTCCCGCAAAAGGACTCAAAACTACATCGTTAGGATTGCTCCACAACTGACAAGCACGGTGGATTACCTGCAACTGTAACGGACAGATATGCTTTTCGTCATTATCTTCCCTTACCGAACGATGTTGAAGCGTATCGCTAGGGTTTATATCCATCCAAACTGGACTGGCGTATCTCTGCCAAATATCAATGCTCAACTTTTTACCGCTATGATTGAAATTCTCACCTACAAAATGGTCAAGTTCACCAGTTATCGGATTTTTATTTTCGCCAGGCTTTCTCATTGTTACAAGATAATCAGGAATACCCTGTCTGCTCATAGCACTATCTTTTACAACTTGCTTATGCAACAATCCAAGTGCCTTTGTTCTTTGCATAGCGACAACTGGATTTTTCCAAATACAAACTTCTGAATGATAAATGAATCCATGTTTCTGAAAACAACGAATCAATTCACCTCTAAAATCCTCAGTTCCAATGTAACCATCTTTTGTTATTGAAGTAGGTAAATTCATACAATGAAAAGAAACAAGTCTACCTGATTTAAGAACTCTGAAAAGTTCAGAAACAAGAAAATCAAACTGCTTAAAAAATTCTTCAGAATCCTTTACATTACCCATATCACGCTCTGAATTGGAATAAGTGTAAAGACTTGCGAACGGTGGACTGAATATTGAAAAATCAACAGATTCATCATCAAGTCCTTTCATAACTTCAACACAATCGCCATTATACATAGCGAATCTTTTTCCAAAATCCTGATTCAAAATTTCCATTTTATCACTCCTTAAAAATTAGGCTTACGCATATTTATTTTAGGAACATAACTTGTTATATTTCGTTTTGTTCCAGAAATATTTTCTTTGTTTACATCAGTCATATTTCTAACCATTTCATCAATCATTATCTTTGACTGATTTTCCTTTCGCTTTATGTTCTCAACAACCGCACCTTCGGTATCAACCGTTACAACATAACAATTCACTTCATTTTCCTGCCCAAATCTCCAACACCTCCTCACCGCCTGATAGAACTGCTCATAACTGTCGGAAAGTCCAGTGAATACCATATTATGACACTTCTGAAAATTCATTCCCATTCCAGCGATTTTTGGCTTTGTTATAATCACTTTCAAATTGCCGTTGGAAAAATCAATCAACGATTTTTTCTTATGCTCATCGGTATCACTTCCCTTTACTTCAATGCTATTTGGTATTAGTTTATGCAATGTTTCAGATTCAACATTCATATCACACCACAAAAGCCATTGCTCATCGGGATTTTTAGCAACTAATTCAGCAACTCTTTTCACCCTGTCTAATGTTGAATTTCGCCTTACACTCTGACGCTCCTGCAAGGTGCTAGCGTCAAAATCAAACAGCATATTATTATTCGTAGATTCAGTCATAACAACAGAAGGAATAATATTCAATTTTGGAAGTATGAATTTTCCATCATCATAACCCAAGTCGCTAGGTTTTCTGACCATAACCGCCCAATCACAAACCCATTTCCAAAATTCACTCTTTGCGTGTCCTTTCAAACGCCATTTTGAAGTATCTCTGCCATCGTGAACAAAGAACATTGACAACATTTCAGTCCTTTTCATTAGTCCCAAAAATTCAGCGTGATTCCCTAATTCCATAAAATCATTCGGAGCAGGTGTAGCAGTGCAACATAATCTGAACGGAACTCTAGTCCAACT
>CALAVA010000290.1 GCA_937892025.1 uncultured Bacteroidales bacterium | reverse complement strand
TTCCATCAAAAGAATGCTCTTCTGTTTGCAGGTTTTCTGTGTTAAAAACTTTCACTATCCTATTGGCGATATTGCCCATATTATCAAAAATAATATCTAATATATTATTATTATTTTGGTCAAATTCTGTATAAGATACTTTTCTTTTGGTTGCTATTTGTGCTTCATCAAACATGCCTTTGCGTTGATATTGACAAATATAACGAGTAATAGATTTTATTTTTGCCATCAATTCATTATTTATATTAAAAAGAACAAAGGTACAAAAAATAAGAATATAGTTAGTGAAATTAAATAAAACTCCTAAAAAATCTTGATATATGTCAAAGGTTTCTGAACATTGTCCATGTTGCATACTTGCTATGTAACAACAGCAGATTTTGCTTTGTGTTGCCTTTGGTGAAAAAGGGAAATTTTGCCAATGGGGAAAAGTTCCAATATTTGTATGCAATTGAATTGATTTTTATGCTATCTTTGCGAATTATAAAATATAAGGAACATTATGGTTGCCATACAAACAGAAAAAATTGCCAAACACAGATTAGCCTCCTCTGTCTTATCAACTATTATTAGTGTTACATTGGTGTTGTTTATTGTCGGATTGTTGGGCATTGTATTGATAAATGCCAAACGAATTGCTGATAATGTTAGAGAAAATATCGGTTTTGAGGTTATGCTTATGCCAGATGTTACAGAGGGGCAAATTACTTATATTCAACAAACTTTAGAAAAAAAGCCTTATGTCAAATCAGTGAAATATGTTTCCAAAGAACAAGCCACACAAGAAACAATAGACTTGTTGGGACATGATTTCCGGGATATTGTCGGAGATGTAATTCCGCCTTCTTTTCAGTTGAAAATCAATGCAGACTATACAACTATGGATAGTTTGCAAAAAATTGAAAAAGAACTTAATTTAATGGAAAATATTTCTGATGTCTGCTATCAGAAAAGTTATATCAACAATGTCAATGATAATATCAATAAAATCGGTATTGTATTATTGGTCATTTGTGGATTGCTGTTAATCATATCGTTCGCATTGATAAACAATACCATAAGGCTTTATATTTATGCTAAACGATTTACTATCAAAAGCATGTTGTTGGTTGGAGCAAAAAGAAAAACAATCTATCGACCTTTTATTACTAACAGTATTGTTCAAGGCATAATAGCCTCTGTATTAGCAATTGCACTGATGTTGCTTGTCTTGTATATGGCTTATAGCCGTCCAAGTTTGAACGCAATTGTTGATTTTAGCCAACCTATTTATTATGCAATTTTGTTTGGCATTATGTTTTTGTTAGGAATTTTGTTGAATTGGATTTCTACATTGTTTGCTGTTCGCAAGTATATTAAAATGAAAATAGATAAATTATATGCCTAAATGCTGTTTGGGTTAAATATATTGATTTTATGAAAGGTATTATTTTAGCAGGAGGAGCGGGGACACGATTACACCCTTTGACATTGGCAATGAGCAAACAATTAATGCCAATTTATGACAAACCGATGATTTATTATCCCTTAAGTGTACTCATGTCCGCAGGGATAAATGACATTCTGATAATTTCTACTCCGTATGATTTGCCTAATTTTAAAAAACTATTGGGCGATGGCTCCAATTTGGGTTGCAAATTCAGTTATAAAGAGCAGAAAGTACCCAATGGATTGGCACAAGCATTTGTACTCGGAGAAGAGTTTATCGGAAAAGATAATGTATGTCTGATTTTAGGAGATAATATTTTTTCAGGGAGTGGTTTTGAAAAAAATATCAGATCATGTGTCAATCCTGATGGCGGAATAGTCTTTGCATATCATGTTAATGACCCAGAGCGATATGGCGTTGTTGAGTTTGATGAAAATTTTAAAGCACTTTCTATAGAAGAAAAACCTCAAAAACCAAAGTCAAATTATGCTGTGCCAGGATTGTATTTTTATGATAATACTGTTGTAGAAGTCGCTAAAAATATTCAACCAAGTGCAAGAGGAGAATATGAAATTACGGATGTTAATAAATATTATTTACGACAAGGTAAGTTAAAAGTATCTATATTGGATAGAGGAACGGCATGGTTGGATACAGGTACGTTTAAATCTCTATTAGAAGCCACTCAATATGTGCAAGTTATAGAAGATAGACAAGGAAAAAAAATCGGTTGTATAGAAGAAATTGCTTTTGAACAAGGGTTTATTTCAGCAGAACAATTGGAAAAATTAGCCCAACCTTTGCTAAAGAGTGGCTATGGACAATATCTTATAAATTTGTTAGAAAATAAATAGAGAATGATGAGAAAAATTTTGATAACAGGTGGGGCTGGATTTATTGCAAGTTGTTTGGCTGAAAAATTGTTAGAAGACCCTGAAAATTATTTGGTACTCATCGATAACCTTTCAACGGGCTTGATAGAAAACCTCCCCCCAAAAAATGATAGGTGGAATTTCATAAAAGCAGATGTCAATGATTATCGGGATATATCAGAAATAATGCTATCCAATAATTTTGATTTCGTTTTTCATTATGCTGCTGTTGTCGGTGTAAATAGAACACAAGCCAATCCATGCAGTGTATTGAATGATTTGAAGGGATTTAAGAATGTATTGAATTTAGCTAAAAATTCCAATGTTAAACGCGTCTTTTTTGCATCTTCTTCAGAAGTGTATGGCGAATCTGTTACTTTTCCACAAAATGAAATAAGCACGCCTTTAAATTCAAAAGTGCCGTATGCTGTTGTAAAAAATGCAGGTGAAGCCTTTTTACGCTCCTATCAGAAAGAATTTGGATTGGATTATACAATTTTTAGATTTTTTAACACCTATGGACCAAAACAATCTAGAGATTTTGTTATCTCCAAATTATTGGCAAAGGCTTTGAAAAATGAACCTATAACTATTTATGGAGATGGCTCACAATCAAGAACATTCTGCTATATCAACGATAATATTGATGCTTGTTGTCGGGCTGCTTATGACAATCTCTTTGTAAATGATGTGGTGAACATTGGTAACGACAACGAAACCTCCATATTAGATTTGGCTAAGTTGATTGTAAAATTGACGGATTCTACCTCTGAATTTGTCTTTTTGCCACCATTAAAAGAAGGTGATATGCAGCGAAGATTGCCAGACATTGGTAATATGAAAATATTGCTTAATCGTCCACTTTGCTCTTTGGAAGAAGGTATTAAACATCTTATTGATAGTCCACGTTTCCAAAAATAAAAATGGCTACCAAAAGAAAATTAACATTGTCAAAGAGTGCTTATATTCGCAGTCTGCAATGTTTAAAATCTTTGTATTTATACAAAAATTATTATACTGAAAAAGACATTCCCTCTGCAGAATTGCTCTGCCGATTTAGGCAAGGTATATCGTTTGGAAAACAAGCATGGCAACTTTTCCCTGATGGAATAGACGTGGCTCCAAAATCTAATTTTACAAATGCTATAACAAGAGCAGCCCAAAAAGTAGAAACTCTTCTTGTTGAAAATCAAAGTGTAACACTTTATGAGGCATCTTTTTGTTTCCAATCCATACTAACTATTTTGGATATTTTAGTCAAGAAAAACAATTCGCTATTTGCCTATGAAGTGAAAAGTTCTATCGCTATAACACCAACTTATTTGCATGATGCCGCTTTTCAATATTATGTTATGACACAAGCAGGCAGGGAACCACAAAAGTTTTATCTCGTGCATTTGAAAGAACACGCTACGCTTGACAATGTGAGTTTGGACGATTTTTGTATAAGCGATATAACATCAGAAGTAAAAGAAAGACAATTGTTTGTAACGGAAAATATCAAAAAAGCATTAATTGCTATGGAAGATGATAATTTGTTGTCTTTGTCAAAAGGAGAGCAGTGTACAATGCCTTATCTTTGCGATTTTTTAGGATTTTGTACTAAACAAAATCAAACAGAAAACCATGTCTAACTAAAAGGATATACCAGCTTTGATACCAATAAAAATATACATAGATGGTCTATCCGTATTCACCAATATAGGACGAACATTTTGAGCGGGTTTGCTGCCGTCTTCGCTACTATAATACCGATAAGTGGATTCTTGAAATTTAGAAAATATCGTAACGTTTAAGTCTGACGCATAGGCAAAAGTAAATTTCATACCTAATCCTAATTCACCCATTAAACCTGATTTTGCACCATGTATGATATAGTCAGACGCATTTCCATTAGCAGCCTTGTAGGGTTTGGAGTCAAAAAACCAACGATTAGCATAACCGAGATTTACATACATGTGCGGAGCAATTCTTGTTCTCATCATATTGATTCTTAAATCAATATAAATAGGGACAAAGCCGTTTTTTACTGTCCAATATTCAAAATTGATACCAAGCCCTAAGGCGACAAAAGGATTGAACTGATAACCCATAAATTGATTGATAGCAATATTTGAGATACCTTTTCCTAATTTATCCACACTCTCAGCGTTTTCTCCCTCTTCTACGGTATATGGAATACGAGCAATACCTTGTGAAAAAGAAAGACTTGTGATAAACAATGGCCCGCGTTCTTTTATATCTCCTACTCTTTGCCCTATCCGTTGACTATATGAATAAGGCAATATGCTTATTAGTAATAATCCGACAATTATCCATTTATAGTTTTGTTTGTCCATGCTCTTTTGTATATGAAATGTGAAATGCAAAGATAACATTTTTTTTTTAATTATTATATAATAGTAAAATACAAGCCCAAAGACACAAGTTCAATTTTCAAATAAAAAGGCATTTCAGCATGGCTCAATGCTCGTTTGATATACCTAATATATCTTACAATTGCTTAAAAAATCGCTTTCTAATACTATCCACAAGGCATAGTGGACAGATTTTCACCAAAGCAATCACGAGATAATTAATAGCACCCGGCACTATCCTTTTTTTGCCCTTAAACAAGCCTTTTAAGGCTTTTTTTGCAACATATTGTGGTGTGTGCATAATATGCAAGTGAAGTAATTTTTTTCTTGTTTTTTGTGGCAAGCCATATAAATTGGTATCAACGGCTCCGGGAGCGACATAAGATAGGCAAACACCATATTGTTTCAATTCGTAATGCAATGAATAAGAGAAATTCTTGAGATAGGTTTTTGTATTGGCATACATTGCCAATGTTGGGAATGGCATCCAAGCAACAATAGAAGCAACATTAAGTATATACCCATGTTTGCGTTTCTGCATCTGTTGACCGAAATAATAACACAACATTGTTGGTGTTGTAACATGCAGTTGCAACATATTCTGAATTTTAGAATCTTCCACTGCTGTCAATGAGTGCCAAAAGAAAGTTCCTGCATTATTTATCAAGACCTCTACTTGCAAGTTCCATTTTTGACAGTATTCAAACACTTGTTTGGCGGCTTCTTGTTGTGCCAAATCAATAATCAAAGTCTTTGTTGGAATATGATAATGAGCATTTAAGAAATTGGCTTTATTTTCAGTTTCTTCTTCTCGGTTGCCCACAAGAATCACAGCAAAACCTTGTTTTGCCAATTCTTCAGCATAGGCGGCTCCCATTCCAGAACTCGCCCCCGTTACTAATGCCCATTTTTGATTGTCCATCTGTTTTTGTGTGTTATTCCATAAAACGAAGCAGTTTCAGCAAACAATTGGGTAGCGGTTTTTCTCTATTAAATTTTTTCAAATTCAGATAAATACCCAGTTTTTTCAAAAGTGGAATTTTTTCTGTTTCCACATATTCTATCAATGTTCCCGAGGGGTCTTCATTGTAAGCAAAATGTCCTGTAGCCTCACCCATATCAAATTTACCTGACTTTTTACGACTATCTATTGTAAAGGGGAAACCGGCCTCTTGACAACGTTTTTCTAAAGCATCCATATTGGTAATATCAAAACATAATTGTATAAAACCAATATCTCCCCACATTCTTCCATCAAAAATTTTATGAATATCCGTTCTATCCATCGCTTGAATAAGTTCTATTTGAGAATTGGCGAATATTTTTGAGAAAGAGCCTTCTCTTTGTTTACTATGGGTCAAAACCACTCTTCTGAACAAGTTTGGAGTTCCCAAATAGGAGAAATCTTCAAATTTATCGGTTTTATCACTCAATATAACATCATAGCCTAAAATTTCCTTATAAAATCGTATGGATTCTTCCATATTTTGTGTGCCGATAAGTCCGCCATAAACACCTCCGCAATGGCGTTTTCTATCCATAAACCAATCGTTGTCTCCTTGCACTATTTGAAAAAGATTTTTATAAAGGTCTCTAATATAAAACATTGCCTTGCCTGAAAAATCTTTAAACAGAGGACTAACATCTGCTTTTTTTTCTTGCAACAAACGATAACTTTCTGCGACATTTTTACTTTTTATTTTGCAAGCAAAAATGCCTAAATCGCCGGGCAAAACATCAAATTTAGCAGGATTTGGAGCATGGCTCAAGTGTTGCCATATTTCAAATCCACCACCACCTTGCAAATTAATAGCCAAAATGGCGTGCCTTTCGCGTTCTGCACCACCCATATAAGGAGCCATTATATCTGCAACTGCTTTTTCATCAAATAATTTTAAGCAAGCACCAAAGTGTTCTTTATACCATTGCCAAGCGGTAGCAACATCTGCTACACCTACGCCCATCTGTTGAATACCTGATATAATGTATTTTTCTGCCATCGTATTTTTCCCTTTTAAATTTTGATTAAATAAAGTGCAAATATAATCAAATTTACAACATCAACTTACATGTCCAAAATTAAAAAAAAAGCAGGCAGCCCTTAAGGGCTGCCTGCAACAATAATCAATTACTTAGACAACATTATTTCTCTATCGTCATTTTCTTAACTATTCGCTGACCATTGAAAGTCATGGA
>CALAVA010000289.1 GCA_937892025.1 uncultured Bacteroidales bacterium | reverse complement strand
TTATAAAAACTTATGAGTTTCAATTTCTTGCTTCAACCTATCACTACTTTTTAGTGCCTTGTTTCCAAGTTTGTCATCCATAGTTGGATAGTCCACAAGCGTAAATTCTGGAGTACGGCTACCTATTATTCTTTCACCTTCCATTAGGATATTCATTGCTGCATTCAAATCCCTATCGTGATGCTCTCCGCACACCATCCCCTCCTTATATGTTTGCAGCCTCCTAAAGTATAAGTCTGAACATCTGAATCTAATATCCTTTAAAGGTTGTGTTAATGTTATCTTTCTTTCATTGAATTTGTTCCTTATTCGGATATAACCTTATCTTTATTGCCCTTAACATTTTTTCTTTCTTCTCCTTTCAGCACTTCGTTTTCTGTAGAATTTACCTGAGAATGAGGCTAATAGTGACATCATGTCAGTTGCTAATTCTTCAGTATCCGAAACGTCCATACCATTATGCTCCTGAAAATATGCAGGAACACATTGGTCAGTGAAATTACAATATACAATGTAAGTTGCATTATGCTACTGTTTCTGAAGGAATGAACTTAGTTGCAATAGCCCAAAGTTTTTGATTGAAATCAATGTCTTTTTTAATTGACGTGATTTTTCTCTGTTTACGAGGCTTGTTGTTTGAACCAATGTCGGAATATTCACCCTTAATCATCTTCTCTTGGCAGATGTTAAACACAGTCCAAAGGTCATCGCCTTTATCCTCTTTTCTTTGAGGGTCAAGAATGTCCATGATGGTTTCTTCGTCAATTTCAAACTTCTCATCATCTTCAACACCTTTTCTGATTTTAACAACTGACTTTGCAAGTTCAATTTTATCATCTTCAAAAAGAATAGTGTTTTTCATGGAATTCATTTGGCAAACAATGTTCGGAACTTGTTCAATGGCGGTCTTAACAATGTCCCTAAGTGCCTCAAAATCATAGTTAATGTGTTTGATTGACATATTAACCATTTCATTGTCACCAACAATAAGGCCGTTGCTACAAACAAGACGGAACATTCCAACAAGGAATTTGAAAGAATTGAATCCATCGTGACTATTTGTCAAAATGATTCTTGGCCATGAATCAACAATTTCACCGCCATCTTTGTCAATCTTTGCAATCTTAACATCAGGGTTTTGGAATGCAATCATGTGCAAAGACCTAATACCTGAAGATTTCTTATTTGTGCGGCATTGCTTTGCTAGAACAGGATACCATCCAAGTTTTGCAAGGTCATCAACCACAGTTTCCGTATTTGCTTGTACATAACGGTCTGAAACTTTAGGATTTGTTGGCTCTGTCTTGAAAGCAGCAGGGCAAGCACTCTTGAGTTCTTCTTTTGTGAGGAAGTGGTCAGCCAAGGAATTATTGGCAAATTTAATCATTGTGTCCATTTTTTTAAGTTTTAGTTAATATTAAAGTTTTAATATGCTAATAATTTATCAAAAATTATGCCAAACTATTTTTTTTAGTAAAAAATTTCACCATTTTTTTTCAAGACGGTATACTTCGTTAAGCATTGTTTCAGGCTTATTTTCGTTTACATCAATGTCAAACTTTTCAAGTTTTTCGTATAATTGCGATAAATTAAGATTTTCACTCATAATAAAATATTATTTTTCCATAAGATACAAAAAAAATCATAAAAACAAAACTATTTATTAGAAAATTGGAAAATATTCCTGAGAGCGTTTAATTATAATAAAAAAAAAATTAAAATTAAGAAAATGCTAATAACTTACGATGATATACAATATATGATAATGGAATCTGTTAATTCCATTTTATCTGAGGGGCAAAGTTTGATTGATAATTTTGATATGGCTGCAAATTTGATGGACATAAATTCTCCCGATGATTTCCATTTTGTTCAAATCATAAAACGCTTTAAAGATAACCAAAATGATGATAGGAGTAAAGGTAACTATCATGGTGGCGCTTGGTATTTAGGTGGATATAGGGTTCACAGTCCACAAGAATTAATGCAACTAAAGCCACAAATCATACAAATGTGTGATGCTAATAATGCAAGGGCATATATGACAATCAATAATCGTTCAGATAAAGAAACAGATTCATATATTCAAGTCTATAGAAGACATTTCAGCCCAAGAGACGCAAGATACATTCACGCAGACCAAATAATTCCAGGACAAGCAAAAGATGGCCCTAATTGGGCCGGTAAAAGAAAAAGGCTTATAATTGACATTGACGTTCCAAATACTGAAAAAACAAGAGAAGGTAAAAAAGTGTGGGATGAAGTTAGAAAGATATTAAATGTCGCTGGGGTTGTTCCTATTGGAGAATATGTTACGCCAAGTGGTGGACTTCATATTATATTACCCGATAAGGAAGACGATAAATTTCTAACAATTAAAGATTTGTTTAGAAAATTCGATAATTGGAGGGATAAAGGAAGACTAGCAATGGTTCACCCAAATGTTGACGCAAAAATCATACTTTATTCAAATGTGAAGACAAAAGGATATTAAAAATGAAAAAGAAATTCGTACAAAATACGATATGGAAACAATATATTATGCGATGAGTGAAATTAATAATCAATAAAAAAGGCCCTGATTAGTCAGAGTCTTTTTTTATTTCTTTTTTTCTTTTTTCGCTGTCTTCTAAAATTTTATTACATTCGTCACGTAGAGATTCAATAAACAAATTACAATAATGGCCCTCTAATTGAAGCAATAATTGTTTTGCTGATTCTTTGATACATTCAAAATCCTCTTCGTAATATTTATCATTGTCATCAAGCCAAATTGATTCCCAATTGTCATCATCATTTCTTTCAAATAAGTGTATTAGCATTGCGACATCGGGCCTTAATTGAATTAAGTGCCTATGATACTTTTTGAAATCTTTTATTTCGTATAATGGCTTATGTACTTTTTGGAAATCAGTGTTTTTTGCAGAAATTGCATCTGTAACGGCTTCTCTAACTTCTTCACCATATTTTGAACATAATTTTTCTATAAGCTTTTTATCCGGTTTTAAGCAAGTTTTTCTCATTCGTACATATCTATTTTATCATTTATTACATCAATCATAAGTGCAATACAAACTATCGGTGATAGTATTATAAGCAATAAAAACAAAATTAATTTAATTATAAATTTAATTACTTTCATTGTAATATGTATTTGCTGTAAAAATACAAAAAAACTTTTTTATTTCAAAAAATATTTATATAATTAATAGTATTAAACATGGTAAAAATGAGAAAAAAATGTAAGATTTTGCCATCAAAAAAGAAAAAATATTGTGTATCAAAACCATACGTAATATATAAGTTAGATGGCAATGCAAACAAAAACTTTTTGATTTCAAAGTATGCTGGTTTGACTAAAAATGAAGAAATGATGAGTAAAATCATCAAGTTAATCAAAGAAAATGGAAATAGAATCTATGGAACAAAATTTCCAATCAACATTAAAACCGGAAAATTGATTTATAAGTCAAAAGACGGACTATACGGCCTTTGGAAGAGTAATTTGAATAAATGTATTTATTTATTACTTTATGTTGATTATGGGGAAATAAAGGGAAATCTAAAAAAATGGGTGTCTAAATAGATACCCATTTTATTATTATTCAGACTCACCTATTTCTGTTTTATCGCCAAATTTTATTACGATAATCGCGGGAGAAATCCAACTACTTTAGTAATTCCGATATTTTGTGTTCCTACTTTATTCATTTAATTAATATTTTTTAAAAATTCTTTTTTGTCAGCCTCACATATTTCAAGGCCATTGTTACATCTTTTTAAAATTTTTTCTTTTTCTTCGTCAGTGAAATTGGTTTCAGGAATTGCCTTAATTGTTTCATTCAATAAGTTAATAGCCCTATCACAATCCTCAGGGCATAACAAGTTATCTGCGCTAATTAATGACACAAGATAAAGCCAAATCAATCCATTTTCTTTTAATTTATTTAACAAATTTACCATAATTCAATTGTTTTTTCTCTAATTGCTCAATATAATCTATTGGAGAATATCCTGGTTCCAATGTTACTATATTATCAAACCGTGTTAATGGCACAGTGAATACAAGCAGCAAAAATCCTCAGTAAATTCGTGCAAATTCTTGTATCTTACAATACTTTCACAATTGCTTGAATTACATATATCATCAACAGATTTTCCTTCGTTATATGGCGCATCAATCAATATGCCATGTTTTGCATTTGAGCCTAAAAAGTTCCAATCGTTGTCATCAATAAGATAATCACATATGAACTTTGTCTTGTCTTTCATAAAAATCAAACCATCATATTCAACACCATTAATTTCGAGCCAACATAATGTATGCATTCTGTTAACAAGCGATTTTTGGTATGTAATAATTACAACATTTGCCAATTCTCTAAGTTTTTTTATATCCTCAACAGCATTATAAAAAGGTTTTGCATTAAGGAATATTTCCTTTGAATGGTCTTGGAAAAACCATTCACTTGCTGTTTTTCCTGTTACTGGTTCAATATCAGGAAAAGTAATTTCAGTCCTAAAGTCTTTAATGTCAGATACTTCTTTGTTCTTTTTAAAGTTTTCGTTGTATAAATCAACCATAATTTGAAGGTTATCCCTCAAAACACCATCAACGTCAATACCAATAGTAAAATCTTTCATAAAACATAAATTTGTATTAATATACAAAAATTGTTTTAAAAAAACAAAAAGCCCCAATTTTCATTGAGGATTTTCTTCTAATATGAAAAATATTACTGTTCCTATTTGGTATATTTCTTTAATTGTTATTTCATCATTACTCCATCCTACTGACATATATGGGCCGCCTTCAGTATCAACTGATAAAACCTTTTTTGTTGATGGGTCAAAATTCAAATAAATTGGTATCCAAGATTCTTCAGGCTTGAAAAGATAATTATTTCCAAATGATTGTACAAATTTGTGAGTGTGACCATATCTGTCACTTTTAACGTCATAACTTTTTTTCATATTTGTGATTTTTGTTATAAATATCAATCATACTGCAAATATACAAACATTCCCTGACAAAACCAAAAATCAGCACTATTTATACTTAAA
>CALAVA010000288.1 GCA_937892025.1 uncultured Bacteroidales bacterium | reverse complement strand
TTTTTCCCGCCCTGCCATAGTATTGACACTCTCCAATGATTTGATAACGGGTTCGGCTCGCTCGGTAAGAAACTTTAATCTACATCAAGCATTGTGTCAATGTCAAGATTTGTTAGAACATTTTGGCGGTCATGAAGGAGCCGCAGGCTTATCGCTGAAACCTGAAAACCTACAAGCATTTACAGAAAGATTTGAATCTATTGTAACTCAATCTATTTCTTTTGACTCTACCATTCCTATTGTGGATATTGATGAAGAAATTCAATTACATGATATCAGTGTACCTTTTTATAAAATAATGAAACAATTTGCCCCCTTCGGACCACAAAATATGAATCCAACTTTTATGACCAGAAATGTAATGGACACAGGGAACGTTAAAATAGTTGGGGCAAATCATTTAAAACTATCTCTATATCAACCCAACAATTCAAGTTGGCCGATTTCTGCTATCGGTTTTGGTTTAGGCGACCTCTATGATAGAATAGCCAACGGCGATCCATTTCATATTTGTTATCATGTTGATGTGAATGAATGGCACGGAAAATCATATATACAATTGATTATAAAGGATATAAAATTTGATTTTGAAAAATTTGACCAAATATAATCAGTCTTGTTTACTGTGTAGAATATGTTCTACTGCTAATCTATATCCATCTAAACCCAAGCCACAAATACTGCCTTTGCAGGCTTGAGCAATATAAGATTTTTTACGAAAATACTCTCGATTAAAAATATTGGAAATATGCACTTCTACAATATGTGGTACAGCAAGTGTTCGTAGTGCATCTACAATAGCAATAGAGGTATGGGTAAATGCACCACCATTGATAATCAAGCCATCACAATGGCGAGATTGATGTATTTTTTCTATAATTTCCGCTTCATTATTCGATTGAAAATAAAATAATTGCACCGAAGGATATTGAAGTTTTAGGTCTTCAAAAAAAGACTCAAAAGATATATTGCCATAAATGGCAGGTTCTCTCTCCCCTAAAAGATTAAGATTAACGCCATTGATGATTTGTATTTTAATCATAAAAATCAATTTCTATTCTTGTTCTTCTATTCTAAACACATCTTCATCATCTTTTTTTAAAAATTGATGAGTGCGAAAATAGACTTCTTTATTGTAAACACATCTTCATCATCTTTTTTTAAAAATTGATGATTATTTCCAATTGTTCTTCATTTTCACGTTCCAAACGTTGAATTTCTTTATTTAATTTTCTATGTTGAAGAATACCAGATTCTCCTAATAATATATACAAAAAAAATGCGACAAGGACAATGGCCCACTTATATTTTGTCAGAAACTCTGTAAATTTCATCTTGTATTATTTTTTGCAAAGATAATATAAAAATAAAAAATATTAGGCTATTTAAGCCTAATATTAAAAAAAATTAAATGATAATATGACTAAAATGATGATTTTTTATTTAATAAGGAAAAGATACCTATCAAAGTTTTTCAATGCTTGATTGGTTCCACGCACAACGGCTTTAAGCGGATCTTCAGCAATATGTACAGGCAATTTTGTTTTGATAGCAATACGTTTATCCAAACCTCTAAGCAGTGCTCCACCGCCTGCCAAATAAATGCCTGTATTATAAATATCAGCGGCTAATTCTGGAGGCGTTTTTTCTAAAGCCTGTAAAACAGCCACTTCTATTTGCATGATAGATTTATCTAAAGCAGCAGCAATTTCATTATGTGTAATTTTGATGGCCTTGGGAACGCCTGTAACTAAATCTTGCCCTCTAACCTCATAGGCTTCTGGGACATCATCAATATCAGCCATGGCGGCTCCGACATTTATTTTTATCAATTCTGCTGTTCTTCGCCCGATAGACATATTATGCTCTCGTCTTATATAGTCTTCAATATCAGCATTAAACTCATCACCTGCAGTTTTTATAGATTTATTGCAGACTATACCGCCCAAAGCGATGACCGCAATTTCGCTTGTTCCACCACCAATATCAACGACCATATTGCCTTCAGGGTCTAATACATTAAGCCCGATACCAATAGCAGCCGCCATAGGTTCATGAATCAACTTTACTTCTTTGGCACCTGCTCTTTCAACAGAGTCTTTAACCGCACGTTCCTCCACTTCTGTGATACCAGAAGGAATGCAAACCACCATTTTCAAAGAAGGCGGAAATAGGGAACGCTGACGTTGATTCATTTGTCGCAGAAATGCAATTATCATCATTTCCGCTGCATGAAAATTGGCTATCACACCATCCTTTAAAGGCCTGATAATATTTATATCTTCAGGTGCACGACCTTCCATCAATAAAGCTTGTTGCCCTACTGCTATCAAACGTTTAGTATTTCTATCTATAGCGACAATTGAAGGTTCATCAATAACCATCTTGTCATTATGATATATCACAGTATTCGCCGTTCCCAAATCAACGGCTATTTCTTGGTTTAGAAATGAAAAAAATCCCATTTTTAATATTTATTTTTATTTAATACGAATTTGTATCTCAAATGTTACAATTTTATTTATTTTTTCTTGCTATCTTAATAGGCATATTCTATACTTAAATATATATATACATAAAAATCAATATTTTATATAATTCAATGATACGTCAAAAATATTCTTGTATAAGATAAAACAAAAAAAATTATGTTTACAAAAATAATAAAAATATAAAAAAGAAAAAAAATATAATTTTTTTTGTTTTA
>CALAVA010000287.1 GCA_937892025.1 uncultured Bacteroidales bacterium | reverse complement strand
CTTACATGGTGTTCCCACATTGGACTTATAGTGTAGCCGCATATAAAAAGTATATTCAAAAATATAAAGAAATACCTGAAGATTACTATAAATATTTGGAAAAACTTGGATATGCTGAAGACTCTACTTATATAGAAAAAGTCAAGCAAACACATAAGAAATATGTAGTAAAATGAATAAGTTAAAAGAAGAATTAATAGAAAAGGGGTTAAAACCACGTTTTCTCTGGTGTGGATTTATTAGTCCTTGCCAAATTAAACAGAAACTTGAAGAGTTTCTTCCCTATTGTAAAATAACGCAAGAAGAGGTTACAGATAATTACTTACTAATGAATTTAGATTTTTACGAGTTTACTTTACCTATAAAATTTGAATTTAGAACCTCGGAAGATAAAATTCATTTTATACAGAATATTTCATAATTTTGTGGGGAAGAGGTATTTTTACTCTTCCCCTTATTTTTTTAATAAGAGTTTATTATGACACAGTATTATATAAAACCTTGGTATGTAGATTTTGAATCTATGACTGAAAAGGAGTTAATAGAGTATTTTCAAGATATAGCAGCAGATGAGGCTATATCAGAACAAAAAGAATCATGGAGTTTGTAATAATAATTTTATCATATATAGTCTGCATGGTAATTGCAGATCATATTAATCAAAAATTCGATAAACTATGATATTAGGTAGTCACAACAGTTGGTCATTTAGATGGCCTAAGAAATTCTGGCAAAAGTTGTTGTTCTTTACAGCAAAATGCCAAAACAAAACAATTCAAGAACAATACGCTCTTGGAGTCAGGTGTTTTGATTTAAGAATTAGGTTTGATAAAAATAACAAACCACATATAGTGCATAATTCATTTGATTATGGATTGTTGTCGTCAGTCTTCGAAGATTTGAAGTGGTTGGATGAAAAAGAAGATGTTTGTATAAGAATTTTGCACGATGTTCGTAAAAAGAAAGATTATACACTAAATAATGTTACACAGTTCAGAGCATTGTGTGATGCTATACAAGTTGATTTTCCTCATTTAAAGTTTTGGTGTGGCAGAAACTTATATAATTGGGGAGTAGATTATAAATTTAAATATTGTCCAACTTGTTTAGAGTTTTACTCTTCGATATGTCCACCAAAGATAGTTGACGATTGGCTTCCTATTATGTATGCAAAACTGCATAATAAGAGTATTAAGCAATATTATTTGAATGATGAACTACTTAGTGATTCTATTCTACTGTTAGACTTTATTAATATATGATAACTTATGGAAGAAATATATAATAAACTACATGAACTTTGGGAACTTCTAAAGGAAACTCCAGAAGATTGTAAAGGTAGTGGAGAAGAACCTCTTAACAATGCACAAATTTGGCTTTATATAAGAAGTAAAATACACGCTATTATTGATAATCTTGAACCTATGTTTGGGATAAAATAGCAAAATTATCAAATTATGAAAGATAAAAATCATCTTTCAGATGCTTTAGGCTCTGGATATATGCAAGGGTTCGATGATGGTTATACAACAGCACTTAATAAGGCTTCTCAATGGTTAAAGGATAATCTTGATGAATACATTATTGAACGTAAATATCATTTCCCGTTTCATATAGAGAACGTATTTGATAAGGACGAACTAATTAAGGACTTTAGAATAGCCATAGGATAAAATTAGAATTAAATAAATAAACTATGAACTACGAACAGAAATATAAAGAAGCTCTTGAAAGAGTAAACAGAATGGTGTCTGATGGACATCTTTTTGTAGAAACCGCTGAAGAGTATTTCCCCGAACTTAAAGAGAGCGAGGATGAGAAAATAAGAAAGACGATAATTGAAAATCTTAAAGGTAATATGTATCGCACAGATGCAGATTATGAGTTACTTAATAAACAAATTGCTTGGCTCGAAAAGCAAGGCGAAACTCTTGACAGAGATAAACTTACAGAAAATCTACCAGTATGTGAAAAAGAAGAAGCAATTGACGAAGAAAAAGTTGATAATGTTAATAAAGTAGAACCAAAATTTAAGGTTGGTGATTGGGTTGTTAACAATAAACCAAACAATTATGCTCGATTCATACAGATACTTGAAATAGTTAATGTGCAAGGTAGAGAAAGATATAGAATTTCAAGAGACATTCATAATGACGAAGACATAGTTGAGTTTGACTATATAGAAAAGCATTATCATAAATTTGATATTACCAATGCAAAAGATGGTGATGTACTTGTTACAAAAGAAGACAAAAGACCATTTATTTTTAAGGGTTTATTAGACTCTAAACATCCTAATTGCCCCGTAGCACATTGCGGCATTGTTTCAGAAAGCCGCTTTCTTATTTATTGGTGGACCGATGTAGAGGTATGTCCAGCAACCAAAGAACAACGTGACCTTTTATTCCAAAAAATGAAAGAAGCAGGTTATGAATGGAATGATAAAGAGAAAGAATTGAAGAAGATTAAACAAGAAACTGATAACAATTATGAATAAGATTTGTACAACACCTGAACAAAGTCAAAAACTCATAGAGTTAGGGATTAATGTAAACACAGCTGATATGCAATGGGTGAATACAGGGTATTGTATGAGGGCTTTACCAACAGACGATTATGAGGCACAATCATCTTCGTCTAAAATCCCTGCTTGGAGTCTTGCAGCTTTGCTTAGTGTATTGCCTAAAAATTTAGAGATGGGCAGACCTGTATTAGCCATCAATTATAAAGGTGATTATTGGGTACAGTACTATGATGAGTATATGCAGAAGTTAGACTTGGAAACAAAATGCTATGACAATTCTGTTGATGCGGTATTTGAAATGATAGTTTGGTTAAAAGAAAATAATAAAATATGACACAAGAAGATAAAGAATTGTTGTTAAAAGACCTTTGTGCAAGATTGCCATATGGTGTGGCTGTCAACTATAAAGAAGATAAATATGATTTCCATCGTTGGAAGATAACACATCTATATGCTCCTTCGTATAGTAAAACAGGAATTTTAATCGACACAAATAATGACGGGTGGATAGGTTTCACAGAATATGTAGGATGTGGAATGTCAAGCGGAGACAGACCATTCCATCTTGACAAACATCTTCCATATCTCCGTCCAATCTCAAGTATGACTGAGGAAGAAGTTGATGAGTTTACATCATTTGATATTTATGATGAGAGCCCATATATAATGCCAAACCATAAAACTATTGATTGGCTTAATGAACATCATTTTGATTATCGCGGTTTAATTGAAAAGGGTCTTGCTATTGAAGTAACAGAAGAAAACAATCCTTATAAATTATGAAGAAATTTATAATATCTATATTGCCGCTTCTTATTATCACCTTCTTTCTCCTATGGTTTTCATGGGGATTAGAAGGAGTAATCACGTTTGTTTGTGCCGTAGTTTTTTTGATTATTTCAGCAAAAGGTATGGTTAAATGGATAGAATTTGTAGACGAACATATTAAATAAGACAATGTTATTAAATAATTGAAAATAATTAAAATAGTTTTTTATACATTATGACACGACAAGAAGAAAAAAATAAAGCAACAGAAGATTTCCTTAAAGACAAAGACCCCAATTTAATTAGTGCATTAGGTTTTGGATATATGAGTGGTATTAAATGGGCTGACGAACACCCGAATGAGCAGATGATAGCGAAATATCTTCACGAAAAGAAAGGCTATCCCATTGATTTAAATGGAAATTTACCTACATTCGATGACCTAATGGAGGATTGTAAGACATATAATGTCTATCTAAAAAAGCAACTAATTAAGAAGGCTTGTGAATGGTTTAGAGGGCAGGAAGAAATAATTGGTATATCTTTTCAAGAAGATTTTTTTGAAAGATTTAAACAAGCAATGGAGGAATAAATTATGATTTACATTTATAGATTACTTTGGCTAATAGGGTATATTCCATTGTTTATTTTAGAAAGTATTATGTTCTTGTTGCTAGTATTTATCTATCCCTTTGTAGGGGCTTTCTATTTTGTTATTACAGGTTCTGCCGAGAATGTACCTTTTGATAGTGATGCTCCGATATTTTGGATAGATATGAAATATAAAGACTTTTTAGATAAAATAAAAGATTAAGACAATGAAAATTAAAAAGAAG
>CALAVA010000286.1 GCA_937892025.1 uncultured Bacteroidales bacterium | reverse complement strand
TGTAGGATTGCCGTCAGGATAGAATAAGTCTATAGAAACAGTGTCGCAAGATTGAAGTTGATTGGGAAAGGTGGTGCGAACAAACAAATATAAATTCGCATCTGGAAAGTTATTGGTATATCGTAAACAAATACCTAATACATAGTTTTTTGATGTGTCTTGTATATCAAAATCAAAAGTTACCTTATCCGTATATTTCCATTGCATATTTGTAATGTCTTTATTCTCTTGAAACACATAATCTTGTTTGTGTGTACAAGCAAAATTTAAACAACCAAAAATCAATAAAGGCAAAAATATTTTTAATATATTCATTTTTAATTGTTTATTTCTTTTAGGTCATCAATATTGAAATTGGTATCTTCGGTTGTTTTGCCTTGATTGATTTCGGCATATTCTTCTAATCCACTGATTGTTTGTTTGGCGGCATTCATCGCAATTAGTTGTTTTACTTTATCCGTAGGAATGGCATAAAACATGTGGTTGGTGTCATTTTTATAACTATACCACATTAAGTTTTTGAAAATGTCAATTTTATTGCAAGTGGCATCGCCTTTTTCTGTATGGATAATGGTATGAATATTCGGAAATTTTTTCAGTTCTTCTTGATATGCTTCATTTTCAAAGTTGATACAACATTTTAATTTTCCACATTGTCCTGCCAATTTTTGAGGATTAAGTGATAGTTGTTGTGTCCGTGCTGTACTTGTGGCGACAGATTGAAAATTGTTTAACCATGAGGCACAGCAGATTTCTCGTCCACAAGAACCCAATCCACCCAAACGTGCTGCCTCTTGGCGAACACCTATTTGTTTCATTTCAATTCTTATATGAAATTTATCTGCTAAAATTTTTATCAATTCTCTAAAATCTACCCGCTCATTTGATGAATAATAAAAAATGGCCTTAGAACCATCGCCTTGAAATTCAACATCATTTATTTTCATGTCCAAGTTTATATCCCAAGCGGTATAACGAGACCTCATCATCGTTTCATCTTCTTTATTGACTACGCTTATCCATTTTTCTATATCAGCGGTTTTGGCTCTGCGATAGATTTTTTTTGTAACTTCTTTTACATTTTTATTTTTCATCTGCAAACGAACCGTTTCTCCAAGCAATGAAATAATGCCAATATCATACCCCGTGGCTGATTCTGTAACTACAATATCACCAATATGCAATTGTTCGTCTTTGGGGAGCAATAAAAATTCTTTATGACTATTTTTGAATTGAACTTCAGCAATAGGAAAAATGTCTTGGCTTGGCCTCGGTAAATCTTGTGTCCAATTGTAGGTGGATAGTTTGCAACATTGGTGGCAAAAATTATTGCAATTATTGTTATTCTCTGTCGGCACTTGGTGCAAACCACGACTTAAAAAAGCATTGCTACATATATAATCAGCCTCATAACTATGTGAACATGAGGGGTCTATATAATCTTCAGATTCGGAATTCTCTTCCAAAAAATTGGTCTTTTCCATCTTTATGATAAACGTTTATTTAAAACTACAAAGATACAATTTTTATTGACATTAAATAAAGGTAATGATAACAGAATTGTTTTTTTGCTAAAAAGAATTTTAGTATTATAAAATATGTTATCTTTGCAAATTAAATGCTTGTAAAGAGGTGAAGATATAAATATGCAAAAGAATAATTTGATATGGGTAGTATTGTGCATTTTTTATGCAGGTGTTTGTTCTGCTCAAACT
>CALAVA010000285.1 GCA_937892025.1 uncultured Bacteroidales bacterium | reverse complement strand
CAAGAGCCGCCACTCCTGTTGAACCAACCCCCATGAACGGATCAAACACGACATCATTCTCATTACTTGCGATAGTGATAAGTTTCTTTAGTACTGCTACTGGTTTTTGCGTTGGATGTTTTGGATTCTGTAATCTTTCAGGACGCATACAAATACTACTTTCTATAAAATTGTGCATTTCAGCTTGATTGATGAAATTCCATGTATGCCCTTTATTCCAACACGTATATATCAATTCGCAACTATTGAGAAAGCCTGCTTTGAAGATCTTGGGAGCAGGATTTGTTTTATGCCAGACCATGAAATTGGTAGCATCAAATTTGTGGTCTAATAACTCATACCACTTCCCGATTTGATTATATGAAGTGAAAATGAAAAGATTTCCTATAGGCTTGAGTATGCGCAAAAATTCATCTATCCATTCTTCTGGTTTAAATTCCACTAAATCCCAAGGTGCAAGATCATTATTCATAGCAGATCGACCAGGAAGAGGGATGTTGCCTGTAGAATGTTGCGCAAGGTTATATGGCGGATCTGTTAAAATTAAATCCACACTATTATCTGGAATTGCCTTGATTAGTTCGTGGCTATCTCCAAGTGCAATATGATGTGGATGATTTTTCTCTACCATTATTCGGCTTCGGGCAAATATGCATCTTTAATATCTCGGAGTGCATCAATAATCACCGGTGCACATCTTTTGTATTCGTCTAAAACCACATCATAGCCCTCTTTTGATTTACACACTAAATTCCAGAAATCAGCACTAATCAACAATTCATCTTTTGCAAAGAATTGTAATACTCGCCCTTGCGTCCATGGTCTGCCTTCACCATAACGATTGTATGCTGTTGCGAAATATATCTTGACTTTTTCTTCAGAACCGAGCGTATTGGCTAAAATGCAATATTGCTCCAATAACGCTTCTTTCTCTGAACGTGCTTTTTTATTATCTAAGTCTCCTCCAATTTTTAGTTCTATTAGATAGTGCATACCGCTTTCTTGGTCGTACAGATAGTAGTCGCTTACGTGTCGTTTGTTCTTTTTGGAACCGACATTATGTTTTGTGGTAATACCTAAGTAATCGTCCAATTTAGGCTTCTGCTCATTACTTTTATACCGCTCTAATAATTCTGCGATGTAATCGGTCTGCTCTTCATAGAGATTTCCTTCTACTTGTTGTGTTACTTGATAGTGCATTTCGGCAATACTAATCGCCATCGCCTCAAGCATATTACCTAAACTGCTATCTAAAGAGCGGCACAAAGCAGAATAATATTGTATCTCAGAACCCAATGCGGCAATAAATACATTATGAATTTTGCTATTTATGATGCCATCTTCATCATTGATTTGCGACAAGTGTTTTTCCGCAAAAGCTCCTGCAAAAGTTTTGCAAGAGGAACGAACGATTGAACGAATTGCTTTTTCGTAGTCAATGCTTGTAACAGGAGAGAATAAATCCATGTGTTTTGGCTGTTTAGTTTTTTTTCGTACATATACAAACACAAAAAGCGCAGGACCTGTTTGTTACTTGTCCTGCGATTCAGAGGCCTTAGGATTGCCATTCTCAGTCAGATACAAGCAACCCAGAGCCTACGCTTAATAAGTATATAGTTCTCCCATATAAATGAGAGGTTTATATACCCAACGTAAGCATCTATTGTTGCCTTGTTATGAACTGAGATTTCGAAAGTTCCTAAGTTTCTGAATCGTCAAAACAAGCGTCAATAAACGCCTTTTATGTCAGTATGTCTTTCTCCGGTTTAGCGTCTTGGAGATGGACGTGTATTTTATTTTGCCATCAGTTGCCGTTGGACGCTACCGATGGTGGCACAATGGATAATTGGCATGTCGCCTGCTGTGTGTTGGCGAGGAAGGAAAC
>CALAVA010000284.1 GCA_937892025.1 uncultured Bacteroidales bacterium | reverse complement strand
GGGCACGGGCTGTGTACGATTATCAAGACGGGGATTAAACCAGAAATGATACTACTTATGGTTCAAGGTTAATGGTTCACGGTTAAGGGTGAATGGTCGCCTAAAGGCTCAAAATTTCTCGAAAATCCAACAAAAATCTATCTCTTCCATGTGGGCAAAAAAATCATCATCCAAACCACCTACTCTATGATAAAGTTCACTTCTAACAAAAAGACAAGCTCCCGTTGCCCAAAAAACCTCACAAATGTCATCATATTGACCATGGTCTGTTTCTATCTTATTAAATATACGACCTCTGCAAAATGGATACCCATATTTATCAATAAAGCCACCTGCTGCTCCCGCATATTCAAATTTTTGTCGTTCATAATAAGACAACAATTTAGGTTGGCATATACCAACATCTTGATGATTGTCCATATAGTCAATAATACCTTCAAGCCAATGGGCTGTAACCTCTATATCAGAATTGATTAGACAATAATATTCGGCTTGCACTTGTGTCAAGGCTTGATTATAACCGCCCGCAAATCCATAATTTTGCTCATTTTGAATCAAACGCAATTGTGGATATTGTGTTTGTAAAAACGACACTGAATCATCCGTTGAAGCATTGTCTGCAATAATTATCTCCGCCCACGATGGGGTATGGCTTATCAGAATGGACAAAAATTGTTCTAAAAACTTTTTGCCATTCCAATTCAAAATAACTATCGCTAACTTTGTCATTTATTTTTTAACTAAAAACTTTGCAAAGATAACATAAAAAATCCATAAATTATAGATTGAATTAGCATAGTTATAAAAAAAAAAACATATACACACCTTTTATTTCCTTCCAATTATTTTGTACTTTTGCAAATCTTTTGTATATATATATTATTAATGGTAATGGTATTTAACAAATTTTCAGGCATAGTCATTCATGGTTTGGGTTTGGGTAGACAATTGAATTTTCCTACGGCCAATTTATCTTTAATACATGGACAAATCCCTAAAAATGGCGTATATGTTACTGCTGTGCAAATATTAAAAAAAAACTATTATGGAATAATGAATATTGGTACCCGTCCCACCACAAACCGCAAGCGTCTAAGTATAGAAATTCATCTTTTTGACTTTCATCAAGATATTTACAATCAAGAGATTGAAGTAGAACCGCTACATTTTTTAAGAACAGAGGAAAAATTTTCTAATCTACAAGCCCTGCAAAACCAAATAGAAAAAGACAAGCAAGATGCCATGGCTTATTTACACAAACAACATATTAATATATAACAAAATTTACTTTTTGGTCAAAATCTTCAGCAGGAATATTTTCAACTATCTGAAAATCAAAACACACTCCTATTTTTTGTGCATGCGGTTGCTTTTGCAAAAAACGGTCGTAAAAACCTTTTCCTCTCCCTAACCTATTTCCATTTTTATCAAAAGCCATACCGGGTACCAATATTAGGTCTATCTGACCAGTATATGTTTCATTTTCAGGTTCTAATATATGAAAAGCCCCCTCTTTGAACGTTGAATCTTGGTTAAAAGTTACAGGTATAATATCATCTCCTACCACAGTGGGCAATAGCAAACATCTATCTTTTTGTATTTCTGCAAACAAAGGACACACATCAACCTCATCTGGCAAAGGATAATATAACATAATATGCATATATTTCTCTTGTTCAATTATTTGTTTTAATTTTTCACACACTTTTTGAGACTTTTTGTCCAATTGTTCTTTGAGATACATTTTTTTTCTTTGTCGTATCAATTGTCTCAGGGTTATCTTTTTTATTTGAAATTCATTTGACATAAATACCATATTTTTTAAAGTGCAAAGGTAATAAAAATTATAACTCATTGATTAAGTTTTATTTTTTGATTTTTTTTGTATTTTTTTCAGATTTTTGTTTTTTTTGTAC
>CALAVA010000283.1 GCA_937892025.1 uncultured Bacteroidales bacterium | reverse complement strand
CTTGTAGCTATGGCAATGTGAATGTTTTTTTGTGTATATTTGCAGAGATTAAATAAAATATACGTTTCAATTAATTGGAGAGGCGTGTTGAGAATACGAAAAATAGTAAAATATTGAAAAAACGAATTATACTCTTTTTTATATGTTTATGCTGTTCTGTTTTGCAGGCTGAAAAAATTCGCATATTGCAATATAATTTGACACAATATACTAATCAATATGCCGGTTGTTCTTTCGATTTGTTCCAAAAGGATAGTTGTTTAAGACAGATTTTTACCTATGCTAAACCTGATATTATTGCCGTCAATGAAATAGGAGCCAATGTTAGGTATGCACAAAGAATTTTAAATAATTGTTTGAATATAAATGGAGTACACAAGTGGGCGATGGGGGCTTTAACCGAATTTTCTAGCGAAAACTCAGAAGGATTGGCCAATATGGTGTTTTATAATTCCGAAAAACTACAATTGCATTCTTCTCAACATGTCGCCAATACGGTAAGAGATTTCAATATTTATAAATTATACCTCAAAACACCTCAACTTATATTGGGGGATACTAACTTTTTAGTGGTGGTAGTTGCTCATCTTAAGGCTGGTAGAACTTTTGAAGATGCAACCTTAAGAACCTCACAAGTGGAATGTCTGATAGAATATCTTGAACAATATGATTTAATGGATAATTATATCCTTTGTGGGGATTTAAATATATATTCGGCTACAGAACAAGCCTTTCAGTTGTTGATAAATGGGGCAAATTCAACCGTGTGTTTTCACGACCCTATTGCCGTCTATGCGGATTGGCACAACAATGCTCGTTATGCTTATCTGCACACACAATCAACGCATAAGACGCAAGGCAATTGTTTCGCAATGGGCGGTCTAAACGATAGATTTGATTTTATATTGGTTTCAAACGCTATTTTAAATGGGTCTAAAGATATTAGGGCTTTGCCCAACTCTTATTGTGTACTCGGACAAGATGGTAATCATTTCTGTGAAGATATCATTTCTTTAAAAAATGAACTCTTTCCACGAAATTTATTGGAAGCTTTATATGATATGAGCGACCATTTGCCTGTCTTGTTGGATTTGGAGATAAGCAAAAAAACGGAAAAATATAATTGGTCGGCAATAAAAGATATTGATATAAAAATATTTGAACCAGCAGATAGACAACTTGAGTTTACCATAGTTGATAGACGTAAACATACTTATACCATGGAATTATTAACCATATTTGGACAAATTGTCTATAAAAAAGATATTCAAACAGAAATAGGAAAGAACACTTTTTCCATTGATATGCATAATTTACCAAATGGTATTTATTGTTTGAGGTTGTCTAGTGAAGGCGTTTATACAACACGAAAAATCGTAAAAAAATAATGGATTTAAGTCTTGCAATTGCTCTTGGAATAACGTTAGTTATTGCTATTTTGTTGATAGTGTTTAATGACATTCCTAACGAAAAGTTAAATTATCAAAAACATCTTCAATCAGTGTCTTTTACGCCTGATTATATGGCTACAATCACCGATTTGCAACACCGTTTGTCTATCTTACAATTGGAAAAATATTCGCAATTGATAGAACAACGACTTGTGCCTATGTTAAAGTTTGACATCGCGTCTGCTACGGGTGAACCACTAAAGATTGGACAATCAAAAATAGGCGGTTATTGTGATTCTCCAATGGCTAAATCTTTGTCAAACAATTCTTTCTTATTGCAAATCAATTGTCATGATTTGTATTTATCAATGGACAAGACCTCTTTTGATGCTTCCAAAAATCAACAATTTTTTATTCAGAATGAGTTGTTTAGAGATGGAATTTTGTATTTTTTTCTTGATAAGGATAAAATGGAAAAAGAAAAGCAGAATTTTGTGGAAGTGCAATATTATCCATCTTTGACGGATTTGGCCACTTGTAAAAAACAAAAGACAATTTCGACAAAAGATAGTTATGTTATCCATTTTGTGTCAGCCTTGTCTCTCCCTGATGCTCATACTCAATGGGTAAGGGAAACCTTTGTGAATTTTGAGCAAGAAGGTTATTATAAGTTAATCAATACAGAAAATTGTAATCAAATATCTGGTTATCCGCAAAGTATAACTCAATATTTTGACTTTAACCCCAAAGATAAACTATTGTTATTGCAATTAGAAAATATAGATATGATAAATCAGTTGCCGAAATGGAGTAGAATCTATGTTTTTGTAGATAGACAAAAAGCCCAAGCCAAAGATTTTTCTGAACTTACTTCTTATATGCAACAATTTGAATAAAATTTATTTGTTGTATAGAATTTCCACATCGTTGTGTTGTATCCAGCCATAATATGAAAATCCTTCTGTATCAAGTTCTTCCATAGCAATAAATCTGTCGCTATGGATAGGATTGTTTGATGTGTTTTCCATACGAACAAAATACCAATAGTTTCCTTTTCCGTCAGTGGTTTCAGCAAATATCGTTCCACAAGCTCCTTGAGCGTATAAGGCTACGGCATTGCCTTTCCAACGAGTTTTTCCTGCTATGTATCTTTCATTATCAATGATAGGTTCTATTCTCAAAAAAGCAGAATTTTTTATTTTGAAAGGAGTTGGGGCAATGCGTTTGCCCGGCAAAAAGGTGCCTTTGAATATCAATTCAGAAGAAACAATGTTGAAATAGAATGTGTTATTGGTTCTTATGCCTGCATATTGCAGGTTTTGGCAGATAAATTCGCCACAGCAGGCATATTTGTAGAGAGAAAAGTTTAGACAATTATCACCATCTGGCTCATTGGATTTATAAAGAATACCTTTTCCCATAAATGACAAATGGAAAGTGTTGCCTTTGTTGAGAAATAAAAAAACGTAATCTTGTTGTTTTATTTTCCCATTGAAAATGACATCTAAACGTCCGTTATTGTCAAAATCAATGAGATGAAAAAAAGATAATACTTCAGATAAATTCGTGTTATGTTCTGATAGTATGTTCTGAAAGTCCTCATTGGTGGCGGCAAGGGTAAAGAACTCTTGTTCATTGCCCACGGAAGGTTTATACCATTTTTGAATATTATCGTTTCTGACAAAGAAATCTCCTTGTCCGAACAATAGAATATGCATTGTCGTTACTACCAATAAGGCGAATAATCGTTTTGGCATACTGATTTATTTGTGTTTAGTGGAAAATTTTTTCAGTAACAAACGATATAATGCTTGATAGGCTTCGCTGTCTTCTTTCCAATTGTATTTTTGTTTCAGTTTGTCCAAATAGGGGAGCATATCCGTTAAGTGTTTAAAATCATTGAGTTTATTGATTTCTTCGGTGAACAGAGAACCATTATTTTTGAATAATTCTTTGACAAATAAAAATTTATTGTTGATGTCAATACTATTCATCAAATCAGAGTTTCCTTGTCCAAAGCTTAACCCCAAAGTGTCATTGTGTTGCAAACCAGAAACCATATCATTGACAGAGGGGCGAGATTGTTGATATTTTTCACTAATACTGACATTTTTTATAGGAATAGGGTTTTCTATTTCAATTTCATCACCCCAATAGGCTGGTGGAGTTCTTCTCTGGTGGGTATTTGGTCGTTCTTCAGTGGAGGTGTAGGCGTGTTGATTCCGTTCTACGACTTGTGGTTCTTCCTCAAATTCAATATTATCAAGATCTATTTCATCGTGGATTTTGTTGGGTGTAGTTGTTGTTGCAGATGATTCCATAGGAATGTCTGTAGTGTTGAAAATATCAAACATAGAATCATCAATAGCGATTTCAGATTTTCCATCATCATCTTCTTCAAGTGTTTGCTCTTCAATGATAGGTGTTATGTCGTTAGAATCCATCTTTCCATTTTCAATAGATTCCAATTCTGTTGAATTTGTTTCTGTTTCTGTTTCTGTTTCTACAATAGTTTTTTTGTTTAACAGATTTTCTTGTGTTTGTTTCGGTTCAATTATTGGTTCTTCAATTGGTTTATGTTGGCTAATTTCGGGTTCTGAAGTGTTGGTTTCTTGAATATCGTTATCCGTTGTTTTTGATACAATTTCTTCTTTTATAGGTTCTTCACTTTCACTTGGTAACTCTGTATGGTCAATATTTTCTGTTGTGTTTTCAGCAACAATTGGGGCATTTGTTGGAGTAGGTGTTTTTTCTTGTTCTTGTTCTGTGATGGTGTTTTCGATTTTATGTATTTCTTGTTGTGGTGTTTCGTTAATATTATTTGGCTCATCTTCCCATTCTTCACCGAAAAGGGAGGGGATATTGAGTTTGTGTTTTTCAGTTTCTGCTTTCTTTGTCGCAATAGATTGTTCAATTTCAGAACGAACTAGCACACATTCTTCATAAAAATGGCGAGTTTTTTCCAACAAAATATCCATTTCTATTAGGCAATTTTGTTTCTTAAAATCAATCGACAAAAGTTGCTTTTCTATGTTATCGAAAAGATTACGTATATTTTTTTCGTTAATATTATTTGCCATATTTATTGATGTTGATGTTTAAAATAATTTGACAAAAATACAAAAAAATAAGATATGGAAATAAAAAAAATGAAAATATCTCCACAAATTGACTTTTATGTGAGTATAAATTATTTTAATTGCCAATCAGAGCGGTCAATGTCTTCGTTGTTGATGATAGACAAATAGTTATTGTAGCGGCTTTTTGCAATTTGATTATTTTCTACGGCTTGTTTTACAGCACAATGAGGTTCATGGGTGTGGGTACAATTGTTAAATTTGCAATTTGACATAACAGCAAGAATTTCAGGAAAATAATGTCCAACTTCTTCTTTTTTGTATGCTATTAATCCAAATTCTTTTATTCCAGGCGTATCAACAATGTAGCCCTCAAATGGCAAATGAAACATTTGTGCGAATGTTGTAGTGTGTTTTCCCTTTTGATTATAAGTTGAAATTTGTCCCGTTTTTAATTGTAATTCTGGGGCTATACAATTGATAAGGCTTGATTTTCCAACTCCTGATTGTCCACAAAAAAGACTAATTTTCCCTTCCATTAAATGGATGAGATTTGCCGTATTATTGTTGGTCAATGCTGATATGGACAAACAAGTATAATTAAGTGGTTGATAAATGTTTTTAAGGTGTTCTTCCAATTGTTTTTCTTCTTGTCTATATAGGTCATTTTTGTTAAATAAAATACAAATTGGAATACGGAATGCTTCTGCTGCCACTAAAAATCGGTCAATAAAACCTAATGGTGTTCGCGGTTCTATGAGTGAAATTACCAAAAATGCAATGTCAATATTGGCAGCAATGATATGGATTGTTTTAGATAGATTGATAGATTTTCTATAAATATAGTTGTTCCTTGGTAAAATATGGATAATAGTACCCATATCGTCTTTGTCTATCGTAAAAATTACGTGGTCGCCAACCGCAATAGGATTAGTGGTTTTGATGTTTTGGTTTCTGAATGCACCTCGTAAAACACATTTTATAATTTTGTGTTCGTTTGTCTCTATCCAATATTCTTTTCCTGTAGATTTTACAACTAATCCTTTCTCTTCTGGTTTCATGCAATCAGTAGGGGTTTGTCGTTATTTTGAAGTTGTAGATATTTGTTCGGTTTAAAATTTAATAAGCAAAATTATAAAAAAATCCGAAATTATTTTTCGGATTGTG
>CALAVA010000282.1 GCA_937892025.1 uncultured Bacteroidales bacterium | reverse complement strand
ATTCACAATTGGACAAATGCCTCGCTCTCGTTCTTTTTCATCCCAAGAGAGTACATTTTGATATTTTTCTATTTGTGCCTCTAAAATTTTGAAAGTGGCAATGGTATCTGCCTCCGCAGTATGTGCATTTTCCAATTCTTCATTACAATAAAAACGATAAGCAGCCTTGAGGGTACGGGGTTCCATTTTGTGAAAAATATTCTGAACATCAATTATTTTCACATCTCTCAAATCTAATTCGCTATCAATACGCAAAAATTCTTCTACCAATAATGGCAAATCAAACTTGAGTAAATTGTAGCCCGCCAAATCACAACCTTTCAAAAATTCAGCAATTGAAGGGGCTATTTGTTTAAAAGTAGGCTTGTTTGCCACGTCTTTATCATAAATATTATGAATTTCTGATACGGATTCTGGAATATGTATTTCTGGATTTACCAGTTCTGTATAAATCTCCGTAGTATAATCTGGTTTAACTTTGTATAGGCAAAATTCCACTATTTTGTCTGTTCCCACATTTAAACCTGTGGTTTCCAAATCAAAAAAGACAATGGGTTTCTTTAGATTAATTTTCATGTTGTATATTTTATATCTTTAAATTTGTTTCTATTTTTTTATATATTTATTGGAGTAATCACTTTTAGTGATTTAGGGTTCAAAACAATTTGCACATATTTTTGTCGTCCAATTGGGTCGCCGTCCACATGGCAATATTGCCAACTTTCATTCTCTTCATAAATGCGACATTGTGAAGTTTTACAAATATGCATAGCCAACTTATCCAAATCCAATTTACCTATCAATAGTAAAAAAATACGCATAGGCAACAATAGTAGAGATGGTTTTTTCATTACACAAACATCAAGCAATCCATCTTGCAAGGAGGCTTTTGGTGCTATTTTTACATTAAAACCCCATTGTGAAGAATTGGCTACACTTACCAATAGTGTATTTTTGCAATGAATAAATGTATCTGGCGTTTCCACGATAATCGTATGGGCTTTATATCTAAAAAATGTAGCGACAATAAAACGGAAATAAGGGAAAAAACCTCGTTGTGAAGTTGTATCAAATTTTTTGGCGATAAGTGCATCAAACCCGATACCTGCCATACTTACACAAATTTTATTGTTTACATCAATAGTATCAATAAAATCTTCATGCATTTGATTGATGACATGAACTGCTTTTGATGGTTTTATGGGAATACCGATATGTCTTGCCAAGCCATTTCCACTTCCGATAGGAATAATTCCCAAGGCGACATTTGTTCCGACAAGTCCTACTGCAACTTCCCGAATAGTTCCATCGCCTCCGACAGCGACAACAACATCATAATACTTTTCTACCGCATCTTTGGTTATTTCAGTTGCATGGCCACGACTTTGCGTATAAACAACATCATAGTCAAATTTATTTTTGTCAAGATGAATGCTCAATAGATGTTCTACGTTTCTATATTTTCCGATACCAGAATGTGGATTGACGACAAAACGAATTTTGACCATGACAGAACGTTTTTGTTATTTTTTTCGAAAATAAATATCCATTGGAGCACCAGAAAAATCCCATTGTTCTCTGATTTTGTTCTCCAAAAACCGTTGATAAGAATCTCTCACATATTGTGGTAAATTACAGAAAAAGGCAAAGGCTGGAGTTTTGGTCGGCAATTGCGTTACATATTTTATTCTAACAACCTTGTCTTTTTGTATTGGAGGAGGATTAAAACTAATAATATCCAACATCGTATCATTAAGTTGTGAAGTTGGTATTTTTCTATTACAATTTTTATAAACAGCAATAGCCGTTTCCAAAACTTTGAAAATACGTTGTTTATTAATTACAGAAGTAAAAATAATTGGCACATCGTTTGTCGGAGCAATTTTTTCTTTGATATTTTTTTCATATTCTAAATGTGTATTGGCATTTTTTTCTACCAAATCCCATTTGTTTACCACAATCATTACTCCTTTTTTGTTTCTTTGGGCCAAAGAAAGAATATTCAAATCTTGTGCTTCAAAACCATTGGTGGCATCTGTCATCAAAATACAAACATCACTACTTTCTATGGCTCTAATAGTTCGCATAACTGAATAAAACTCCAAGTTTTCTTCTACGCTTTTTTTCTTTCTCAAACCTGCAGTATCTACCAAATAAAAATCAAAACCAAAACCTTTGTACCTCGAATAGATAGAATCTCTGGTCGTACCCGCCAAATTGGTTACAATATTTCTATCTTGTCCCAAAAAAGCATTGATTATAGAGGATTTGCCCACATTAGGGCGACCAATAACAGCAATTTTGGGAATATTTTCTACTATTTCTTCTTGTTCAACCGAAAAATGTTTGACAATTTCATCCAACAAATCCCCAGTACCACTTCCCGAAACGGCAGAAATAGGATACAAATTTTCAATACCAAGAGCATAAAAATCAAATTGGTCAGTATAATTTGAAGGAGAGTCTATTTTGTTGACCACAAGGACAACAGGTTTAGAACAAGAACGCAACATGTTGGCAATTTCTTCATCAAGAACGGTAAGCCCATCTCTACCGTCCACCAAAAAAGCGATAACTTCGGCTTCTTCTATTGCCAATGTTACTTGTTTGCATATTTCAGCTTCATAAATATCTTCAGAATTTAGCACATATCCGCCCGTATCAATAACGGAAAAAGTAATGCCATTCCATTCTGATTTGCCATAATTACGGTCTCTTGTAACACCTGAGGTTGCATCTACGATAGCAGAGCGTGTTCTCGTCAGCCTATTAAACAAGGTTGATTTCCCCGTATTGGGTCTTCCTACCAATGCAAGTGGAACAGGGTTTGTTGTATGAGCCGTATGAGGTGCACGTGTCTCATAATTAATCATCTGTTCTGCGTTACCGTGGTCAGCACAGATAAACAATACACCGTCAACACTCTTAACAGCCTCAACTGCAGTGCCAACACACTCATCAACTTTTTCAACAGCCTTTATTGCAGCTTCCAAAACTCCTGTATGTCCAACCATATCAGGGTTTGCAAAGTTAATTACAATCACATCATACTTGCCTGATTTAATTGCGGCATTAAGCTTTTCGCTTACTTCAGGAGCGCTCATTTCAGGCTGAAGATCATATGTTGCAACGGCAGGAGAATTAACTAAAATTCTGTCTTCACCCTCATTTGGTTCTTCCAAACCGCCGTTAAAGAAGAAGGTCACATGTGCATATTTCTCTGTTTCAGCAAGTCTTAACTGCTTAA
>CALAVA010000281.1 GCA_937892025.1 uncultured Bacteroidales bacterium | reverse complement strand
ACGCTCTTCCGATCTCCCCTCTTTGCCATGAGCCGCAAGGACCTGCGCCCCGCCTACACCTGCGGTACCTACCACAAACGAGGGCTTAAGGGCTGCACCTCTCATCATATTCGCATTGATACGCTTGATTCCTTGTTAAAAATCTACGTAAAGCGTGTAATGAAAAACTCAGAGAAGATGATTGCCGAATTAGAAAGGGCAATCAAGGAAGAGCCGCAAATGATGAAAGCCTCTGCTTCAACCATCGCCAAATTAGAGGTGGAATTGGCAAAGGCAAGAGAGAGTTATAAGGTGACTCAAAAGCAGAAAATCCGTGAGTTGATGAAAGCAGACGAGGCTAACCGTGAAATCATAGAGGAAACCTATGAGGAAATGGAAGCCGAGCTTCTGCAAAAGATTGACGGTATTGAGCATCAGCTTGAAATGACTGTTGAACACAGAAACACAAGAATTGAGGTCAACCGTATAGCTAAAACGGCTTTGGATATTTTTCAGGATTTTGCTTTATATCTTCTGCTGTTTCAGCTGAAACAATCTGAAAGCCCTGCTTGACTTCCCCGATGTAATCAACTTTTGAAACCTCCATTAATTCAATATTTATCTGTGTTTTTCCTCTGAAATCAGGAACAATCTGCCAGTTTTCGTCCTCCCGTATTACGGTTTCATTTTCTTTTGTTTCAGGCGGTTTTTGAAAATATTAAAATCGGCAGTATTCCCCGGCATCGGGGTTAAAGGCGCAGCGTTTAAAATTAAATTATTCTGAACGGTATATGTCTTATTATCCGCTGTTGTATAAGTGAAAGGAGCTTGAACAGTAATTGTACTGTCATTAAACGACATTAAATCAGGGTTTCCTTTTGCATCTAAATGGCAGGAGTTGACACAGAAAGGTGTAAAGGTTGTGGCGTTTGTATTACTGCTTGTAAACTCAACGTTATCGGCTTGTCCAAAAAAGTAAATGGTAAAGGTTATAATTACCTTGAAATGCAAAGTGATGCATGCGTAGGTTGTACAAATTGTGCAGTAGTATGTCCAGATGGAGTTATATCTGTCTATAGAGAAAAGTAATAATAACAGTAAAATAGTTACATAAAATGGCAAAAGAATTAAAGTTAATGAAGGGCAATGAAGCAATTGCTCATGCAATGATTGCCAGCGGTACGGATGGCTATTTTGGTTATCCTATTACCCCACAATCAGAAGTAATGGAAACGTTAATGGCCGAAAAACCTTGGGAAACCTCTGGAATGACGGTTCTTCAAGCAGAAAGTGAAATGGCGTCCATTAATATGGTATATGGAGGAGCTGCAACAGGTAAAAAAGTCGCCACCTCATCTTCTTCTCCCGGTATTAGTTTAATGCAAGAAGGTTTAACTTATTTGGCAGGTGCAGAAATACCTTGTTTAATAGTAAATGTTATGCGTGGTGGTCCCGGCTTAGGTACCATTCAACCTTCTCAATCTGATTATTTCCAATCAGTAAAAGGTGGAGGTCATGGTGATTATCAATTATACACTTTGGCTCCAGCATCGGTTCAAGAAATGTATGATTTCGTCTTTGACGCATGGGATATTGCATTCAAATATCGTAATCCTGTATTGATTCTTTCTGATGGTGCAATAGGACAATGTATGGAAAAATTATACACAAGAGATTATGTTCCTCGTTGGACAGAAGAAGAACGTAGAAAAAACGCTCCTTGGGGTACATGGGGGAAACCCGCTACACGCGGTCATAATATCATCACCTCTTTGGAATTGGACTCTGCAAAACAAGAAGTGTTCAATCATAAATTGCAAGCCAAATATAGAGAAATGGAAGCAAAAGAAGTTCGCTATGAAGCTCTTAATTGTGAAGATGCTGATTATATCATAGTAGCCTATGGCTCTTCTGCTCGTATCTCTATGAAAGCAATGCAAATGGCTCGTGAAAAAGGTATAAAAGTAGGTTTGTTCCGTTTGATAACCTTGTTCCCATTCCCAACAATGCAACTAAAGGCTGTCGCTCAAAAGGTAAAAGGAATTTTAACAGTGGAAATGAGTGCAGGGAAAATGATACAAGACGTAAAATTGGCTACCGAGTGCAAATTGCCAGTAGAACATTTTGGTCGTTTCGGCGGTATTATTCCTACTCCTACTGAAGTATTGGAAGCATTAGAAACTAAAATCATAAAATAAGAAAACATCATGGCAAATTTAGATATAGTAAAACCCGAAAATTTGGTATATACCAAAACAAAAGTGCTGACAGATGCTATTATGCATTATTGCCCCGGTTGTGGTCATGGTACAGCACATCGTATAGTTGCCGAAGTAATAGATGAACTTGGCATTCAAGATAAAACCATCGGTATTGCACCCGTAGGATGCTCCGTTTTGGCTTATAATTATTTTGATGTGGATTTTCAAGAAGCAGCACATGGTCGTGCTCCTGCTTTGGCGACAGCAGCAAAACGTTTAAATCCAGATTGTTTTGTGTTCACTTATCAAGGAGATGGCGATTTGGCGGCTATTGGTACCGCTGAAACCATACATGCTTGCAATCGTGGTGAAAACATCACTATGATTTTTGTAAACAATGGTATTTATGGTATGACTGGTGGGCAAATGGCTCCTACTACATTGGTGGGAATGAAATCGGCTACCACTCCTTACGGACGTAATGTCGCATTAAACGGCTATCCATTACGTATAACAGAACTTTTGGCAACTTTGCCAGGCACCTATTTTGTTACTCGTCAAAGCGTACATACTCCTACTGCTGTTCGCAAGGCAAAAGTTGCTATTAAACAGGCTTTTGAAAATCAAAAATTGCAAAAAGGTCTTTCTTTCGTTGAAATAGTGTCTTCTTGTAATTCTGGTTGGAAAATGACTCCCGTACAAGCAAATCAATGGATGGAAGAAAATATGTTTCCAAACTATCCTATCGGTGATATCAAAGTAAACGGACAAATAGTTGAAAAAGTGGATATTAACCGTATCGTAGTAGATCATCCTTTAACTGTAGTCAATAAATAATTTAATATTGTAGAAATTATGACAGAAGAAATAATCATAGCAGGTTTTGGAGGACAAGGTGTTCTTTCTATGGGTAAAATTCTTGCTTATTCAGGTGTAATGCAAGATAAAGAAGTGAGTTGGATGCCTTCTTATGGTCCTGAAATGCGAGGTGGTACTGCCAACGTATCAGTGATTATCAGTGATGAACGTATCAGTTCCCCTATTATTAACCAATTTGACACCGCTATCATTTTGAACCAACAATCATTGGATAAATTTGAAAGTGCGGTAAAACCAGGAGGTATGCTTTTGTATGACCCCAACGGCATTACACATCATCCAACACGAAAAGACATCAATATCTATCAAATTGCTGCAACTGACAAAGCTGCAGAAATCGGTATTTCTAAGTTGTTTAATATGATTGTTCTTGGCGGATTTTTGAAATACAAACCTATTGTTACTGACGAATTTATCCACAAAGGCTTGGAAAAATCATTGCCAGCACGCCATCACAAACTCATACCAGACAACGAAAAAGCGATAAAAATAGGTATGGAAATCGTAACACCTTATCATACTTTGTAGCAAAATATTTAAAAAAATAAGACAAAGAAAGGTTATTGTTTATAACCTTTCTTTTTTTTAGTTTCATTTTTTTTAGAGATAAGTTTTGTTTGTCAATTGATTTTTTTTTGTTATCTTTGCAAAAAAAAGTATATAGTTTATTTTTTAAATAAAAAATCTAAAATCTAAAATGGAAAGAGATACACAAATTTTTGAGCTTATTGAAAAAGAAAGAGCTCGTCAGACACATGGCATTGAACTTATTGCATCAGAAAACTTTGTTAGCCCACAAGTAATGGAAGCAATGGGCAGTGTAATGACCAACAAATATGCAGAAGGCTATCCGGGAAAAAGATATTATGGAGGTTGCCAAATTGTTGACCAAAGTGAACAAATAGCCATAGACCGTGCAAAACAATTGTTCGGAGCATGTTGGGCAAATGTGCAACCGCATAGCGGAGCACAAGCCAATTTGGCTGTATTTTTTGCTTGTTTGCAACCAGGAGAAACTTTTATGGGCTTAGACCTTAATCATGGCGGACACCTTTCTCATGGTTCTCCAGTCAATATTTCCGGAACTTATTATCGTCAAGTGGCCTATGGTGTTAAAGAAGAAACAGGTACCATTGACTATGATATGATGGAAGAAGTTGCCAAAAGAGAAAAACCAAGATTGATAATCGGTGGTGCCTCCGCTTATTCTAGAGAATGGGATTGGGTAAGAATGCGTAAAATTGCTGATGAAATAGGTGCTATCCTTTTGGCAGATATTTCTCACCCTGCTGGTTTGATTGCTGTTGGTGAATTGAACAACGCTGTAAAATATTGTCATATTGTTACCACAACAACACATAAAACCCTTCGTGGGCCTCGTGGAGGTATGATTATGATGGGTGAAGATTTTGATAATCCATGGGGCAAAAAAACACCTAAGGGTGAAATCAAAAAAATGTCCGCCCTATTGGATAGTGCTGTATTTCCGGGCATTCAAGGTGGTCCACTTGAACATGTTATCGCCGCAAAAGCAGTCGCTTTCGGTGAAGCATTGACCCCTGCTTACAAAGAATATATCAAGCAAGTAAGAAAAAATGCCGCAACTATGGCTGCCGAATTTGTAAAAAGAGGATACAAAGTTATTTCTGATGGAACAGACAACCATTTAATGTTGATAGACCTTCGTCCTAAATTTCCAGATTTGACAGGAAAAGTAGCAGAAAACACCTTGGTGCGTGCAGATATTACTATCAATAAAAATATGGTTCCTTTTGATTCTCGTAGCCCATTCCAAACATCAGGTATTCGTGTCGGAACACCTGCTATCACAACTCGTGGCTTAAAAGAAGACACTATGCCTGAAATAGTAGGTATGATAGATGCTATCTTGTCTGATGTTACCAATGAAACATTGATAGAAAACACCAGAAAGAAAGTAAACGAAATGATGGGCAATCGGCCTTTGTTTGCTTGGTAATTTATATTAGAGTAAAATCAATTACATAAATTTTGTTAAGTATAAGGGAGATTTTATTTAAATCTCCCTTTTGAAATAAATCGTGCTGTTAAAATAAAAAATATCTTTAAATATAAACCATTTGTCTTTTTTATGCTATCTCCCAAAAAGTCTAATAGGTATTTAATTATTATTTTGTTATTTGCAGCCATACTTTATTCTGTAATTTCTATCGTTAATCATTATTGTTTTAGAACATATTGTTATGATTTAGGACTTTATTCGAAAATTATGTATGAATATTCTCATTTAAAAGTATTTATAATGAGCAATATTTGTCCATTCTCTGAAAATGGCTGGGCACATATCCCATGTTTAGGAGACCATTTCGATTTATATCTTATACTTTTTTCACCATTAATATACATTTTTGGTTCATATACATTATTGATAATACAAATTATTGCTTTGATTTTTGGTGGATTAGGTATGTATAAATTAATAAGTTTATACACAGAAAAACAACTTTATCCCTTATTAGCAACGCTTTGTTTTGTGTTGTTTTTTGGAGTTATTCATGCTGTAGCATTTGATTATCATTCTAATGTGGTTGTTACTTCTGTTTTGCCATGGTTTTTGTTTTGTTTTAAAAAAGAAAAATATGCTTGGAGTTCTTTTTTGTTATTTTTTATGTTTATTGGCAAAGAAAATATGGCTTTGTTTTTGCTTTTTGTAATTATAGGCTTGGCATGGGATTATCGGAAAAATCATAGAGCATTGATATATTTGTCAATATATGCACTATGTTGTGTCTTATATACTTATCTTGTTTTATCGGTAATAATGCCTTATCTTTCAGAAGGAGAATATAGTGGCTTTTACCGCTATGCTCGTTATGGAAATAGTTTTTGGAGTATGTGTATCTATTTGATAGGACACCCTAAAGAAACAATCTCTATTTTCTTTGACCATATCAATAAAATAGAGTTTTATGTCTGTTTATTGTTTTTTGGGGGACTTGTTTGTTTGGCTAAACCGAATTATTTATTTATGCTTATTCCTCTTATTGCTCAAAAAATGTTATCTTCTGAAACAAATTTTTGGGGAATAGAAGCTCAATATAACGTAGAAATGTCAGTTATTGTAATAACGGGTAGTTTTATTGCTATTTCAAAATGTAAGAAACAAAATATTGCACGTTTAGTTGCTGTTACAAATTGTTTTTTATTGATAGGGACAACTTTTTATTCCACATACAATCCACATTGTTGGAAAAGAAAAGAAAACATACAAATATTTAAAAGCATTCATTATCAAAACAATAATATTCCTATAAGATATACTCATCATATCATAAAAAGCATTCCTAAAGTAGCATCTATTACGGCTTCAACAAGTCTATTTCCTCATCTTGCACTAAGGGAGAATGTTTTTTTGTTGGATGCTGAAACAACAAATTGTAATACCTGACTATATTTTGCTTTGCAATACGGATATAATAGATTTTGAATCCATATTAATATCATATAATATGATTGCTAACAAAGATAATTTATATTTGCTAAAAAGAAAATGAAAACTCAAAAATCGAGAAAAGAAATACAAAACATGGCTATTCAATGTATTAAAGACGAATCAGAGGCTATAGAAAATTTGGTAAATTATATTAATGATGATTTTATATCAGCCTGTGAAGTTATTTATCACAATCATGAGGGACGTGTTATTGTTTGTGGCATAGGCAAAAGTGCCAATATTGCCAAAAAAATAGTGGCAACCCTCAATTCGACAGGGACCCCGTCTATGTTTATGCATGCCGCAGATGCCATTCATGGGGATTTGGGAATGGTACAGAAAAATGACATTGTAATATGTTTGTCAAAAAGTGGTAACACGCCAGAAATTAAAGTGTTGATGCCTATGATTAAAGCACGTGGCAATAAAGTAATTGCCATTGTTGGCAACACAGATTCTTTTTTGGCAAAACAAGCGGATTTTGTTTTAATTTGTACGGTAAGTCATGAGGCTTGTCCTAACAACTTGGCTCCGACAGCGAGTTCTACTGCACAATTAGTCATCGGTGATGCCTTGGCGGTAAGTCTGATTTTTATGCGTGGATTTTCGCCTATGGATTTTGCCAAAGTACACCCCGGAGGAGCCTTGGGAAAACAACTCTATCTGACAGTTGAAACCATTTATAAAGACAATGAAAAACCTTGTGTACAACCCAATACTAATCTTCCACAAATTATCTATGAAATATCGTCCAAACGATTAGGAGTTACAGCCGTTGTAGATAACAATGAAATTGTAGGAATTATTACAGATGGAGACCTGAGACGTATGTTGGAGAAAAATACAGATTATACGCATATTGTTGCAAAAGATATTATGTCTAAAAATCCTAAAAAAATAGAGAGCAAACAACTCGCAATAAAAGCCTTAGAAATGATGAGAAACCATAATATAACCAGTGTGTTGGTTACTGAAAACGGAAAATATGCAGGGGTGATACATCTGCACGATATTTTAAAAGAAGGTATTATTTAAAAATATTGTCTATAAAACAAAAAAAGAAAAGAACAATGAATAAAATAAAGGCACTCATTTTCAGTTTGATTTTTTGTCTTTTGGGAACAATGGTGTATGGACAAAAAAAACACAAGGCTACACGCCCTGCTTTTGAAATTAAATTTGTTATGAATGGGTTTGAAGAAGACACTATGCTCTATGTCGCCAATTATTATGCGGACAAGACTTATATGCAAGATTCTTTGTTTTTGTCAAAAAAAGAACCACATACTTTTGTCTTCTCTGGAGATACTCTTCCTCCAAGAGGTGTTTATATTCTTGCTAATCAGAACAAAGTGAAATATCTTGAATTTATAATAGACACTTCATATTTTTTTACTTTACGAACTCAAGATATTGATTCTAAAAGCCCTGATTTTATCAATAATATTGTTTTTGAAGGGTCGCCAGATAATATAGAAATGAATGTTTTTTTTAAAAAAGTGTCTTATTTTCAAGGGAAAATATTTAAAATAAACAAAGATATTTCTTTGTTAGAAAGCGAAAAAAAACCAGATAAGAAATTGATACAACAAATGAAAAAAGAATTAGAATCATGGCAGGATAGTAATTATAATTATTGTGCCGATTTTGTTGCCCAACATGGTACAACGAGTCTTTTTGGTCGAACTCAACGTTTGGCTCAAGATGTTGATATTCCAGAAGAAATACAAAAAGGAGAAGATGTTGTAACTTACAATTATTATTTGAATCATTATTGGGATAATTGTGATTTTTCAGAAGGAGCACTTATATACACTCCTGTGTTTCAACCAAAATTAGTGAAATATTTTGATAAGGTTGTTCCACCTATTGTGGATTCTATCATCAAATATGCAGATATTTTGGTAGAAAAGGCAAAGGCAAGTCCAGAGTTGTTCAAATATGTTGTTTGGTATATTACAAACAAATATGAACGTAGCCAATATGTCGGGCATGACGCTGTTTTTGTCCACATGGTGTTAAATTATTATGCAAAAGGCTTATGCCCTTGGACAGACGAGGCTGTTTTGGAACGTATGGTGGAGCGTGCTGAACAATTGGATAAGGTTTTGTTAGGAAAAGTAGCCCCTGAACTATATATGTTTGACACAAACGAAAGGTTTATCTCAAGCCATAGTTTTGATAAAAAATATACCATTTTATGGTTTTGGGATGTAACTTGCGGACATTGTAAAAGTGTAACGCCAACGCTTGTCGAATTTTACAACAGAGCTAAAGATTCTCTTGATTTTGAAGTCTATGCCGTTTGTATTACTTCTGATACTGCCAGTTGGAAAAAAGCAATTGTTTCTCGACAACTACCTTTTGTAAACGTCGGAGGTAATAGGGCAAATATGGATTATAGACAAGTTTTCGGAGTTACAACAACACCATATATATATGTTCTTGACAGAGAGAAAAAAATTATCTGCAAGAAAATAGGAGTTGAACAATTAGAATCTTTCTTAAAAGACCATGAAGCAGGCAAAAGAATTTATTGATTTTTTATATAAAACATTTGTGTCTGTTGAATCAAATTCATTACTTCATTGATGATATTTCCAAAACCATGAAGCAAAGTTTAAAATTTGTAACAATTGTCATTTTTGTATCGCTCTCCGTTTTTGTGTTTGCCCAAGGCGGAACGATAAAAGGATTTGTTTATGATAAAACAAATGGAGAGTCTATCCCTTTTGCTACGGTAAAAATATCTGATACACCCAAAGGTACGGTAACAGATGATAATGGATATTTTGTTTTTTCGGGTTTGGCTTCGGGCAAATATCGTATTCGGATTACTTGTATTGGTTATGATTCTTTGACGGCTGAAATTGTTTTGGAATCAAATAAAACCAATGGGATTCAAAGATTTTATCTTCAAGAATCATCGTTTCGATTAGGAAGTGTGGAGGTTAGTGCAGAAAAAGTGGCGGCTCAAAATGAAACACAAGTTTCAGTAACGAGAATTACACCAAAGCAAATTTTGCGATTGCCTTCAGTGGGAGGTTCGGCTGATTTAGCACAATATTTACAAGTTTTACCCGGAGTCGTTTTTACGGGCGACCAAGGCGGACAACTCTATATGAGAGGCGGAACGCCTATACAAAACAAAGTGCTAATAGACGGAATGACTATTTATAATCCTTTCCATTCTATCGGGCTGTTTTCTGTGTTTGATGTGGATATTATCAAAAGTGCTGATGTCTATACCGCTGGTTTCAATGCCGAATATGGTGGCAGAATATCTTCTGTCATCAATGTTAAAACCAGAGCTGGAAACAGAAATAGAGTAGCAGGACAAGTGGATTTAAGCACCTTCGGAGGAAAATTCTTATTAGAAGGACCTTTGGTAAAATCTAAACAGAAAGAAAGGGCAACTCTTACTTTTTTGCTTTCATTAAAAGGTTCACTCTTGTCAAAAACTTCTAAATGGTTTTATGCTTATGCCAATGAGAACGGATTGCCGTATGATTATTTGGACGGATATGGAAAAATTGCCTTTGAGGACAATAGCGGAAACAATGTCCAATTATTCGGCTTTAGTTTCAACGACAAGGTGCGGTTCCCTGATATTGCTACTTACAAATGGAACTCCTATGGCGGAGGTCTCTCTTTTCATTTGATGCCAAAATCTATCAATATGATTATGGATGGAACCATAGCCTATTCTTCTTATAAAATGGGACTGGAAGAAAGTTTAACCCCAGAAAGAAATAGCCGTATTGACGGCTTAGATTTTAAACTGCATTTTGCCTATATGTTTGGCAAAAGTATGCTCTCTTATGGAATTGAGGCTTTAGGCTCTTGGACAGACTATCATTTTGTTAGTGCATACGGTTGGAATATTAGTCAAAAAGATTTTAATAGTGAATTTGGTTTGTTTGTCAAATATAAATGGACACATAAAAGATGGATTATAGAGCCAGGATTCCGTTTGCATCTCTTCGCTTCTCAATCTGCTGTCTCTCCAGAACCCCGATTGGCAATAAAATATAATATTACCGATGATATCCGTTTGAAAATGGCAGGAGGACTTTATGCCCAAAATTTAATGGCAGTAACTTCTGACCAAGATGTTGTAAACCTTTTCTATGGCTTTATAACTGTCCCCGAAAATGTAGCCGATGAGTTTAAAGGAAAAATCGTAAAAAATAGCCTCCAAAAGGCACAACATATTGTCATGGGCTTAGAATTTGACAAAATTCCTTATACAACTTTGAATATAGAAGCTTATTTTAAAAATTTTTCACAATTAACAAACATCAATCGATATCAAGTTTTTAGTTATGATAAGGAATATATTTTAGAATCTGGAAAAGCCTATGGAGGGGATTTTTCTGCAAAATTTGAATACAAATTCTTTTACTTAAATTTTGTCTATTCCTTAAATTTTGTTACTCGTGATGACGGTGTTATTGTCTATCGTACCCATTTTGATAGAAGACACAATATTAATGTGATGTTTTCTTTTTCGTGGGGACGAGTAAAAAATTGGAGTGTTGATTTACGATGGAATTATGGAACAGGTTTCCCTTTTACAAAAACAAAAGGTGTTTATCCAAGCATTCTCTATATTGATGATATTACAGGAGAAATTATCACCATCAACGAGAACATCGGTTTTGCCTTAGATACTTTAAATAGAGGACAATTGCCTGATTATCATCGTTTGGATATATCTATAAAACGTAAATTTGTCATAGCAGAGCATTGTAATATCACTGTTGGGGCAGGAATGTCGAACGTTTACAACTATAAGAACATTTTCTATGTGAATAGAGCGACAGGAGATAAGGTTTATCAGTTGCCATGGCTATGGAATGTAAATGTAAATCTTGCTTTTTAAAGTGAAGTAATAAACTCAACTTAAAGTTTATTTGATTACATATTGATATTCTCTTATTTAGTCCGTCCTTAAAAACGCATTAAATATTTATCATTCAATACAATAAA
>CALAVA010000280.1 GCA_937892025.1 uncultured Bacteroidales bacterium | reverse complement strand
ACCATAATAGTAAAGAATGTTCCTAACAGCTCATCCAAGGTTTCTAAGGTATTTCACTAGGGAGATTCAACTCTAGATGAAGAGATAGTGATACCTATATTTGATTATGCAACCATAACATTAGAGAAAATAGGCTTAATGCAAGAAGCCTTGGAAAGAATTAGAAAAGCATGGACTAATAAGTAGAAAAGTAGAAAAGTAAAAATAACTTTTTTAGTATGGAGAAACGGATATGCCTACCGAAAAAGGACAAATGGCAGGCCCCTTGCTTGACTCAAACAACTTGGTAACCATGTAACTTGCTGTTACACCTACAAATTTCCACCCTGTACGGAAAACCACTTCTACTGGTATTTTGGTGCGATTGCGAATGTCATAGTCTTTGATAAGTTCTTTGTCGGTGCCTGTCTGTCTATTGGGACCAAAATATTTGGTGTGCAAATCCACTACAACACCAACTCTAACACCTGCAGATATTTTAAAACCACTCTTGTGTCTATATCTAAATTCTATAGGAATGTGCAAGTTTGTATAAGACATTTTGTTGCGTCTATATTTGGAAACAATATCAGGAACGGGGGTCAGTGTGGTGTTGCCTTCTGCATCAATGCCAAAAAGTCCATTGGAATATAAACTATATGCACTCACACCAACACCAAGACCAAAACTGATAGGACTTTTGCGTTTGACAGGCAAATCGAATATAATTTCTCCATTGAATCCAAAATTGATGGCTTTAGGTTTGATTCCTTCATACTTGTTTAAACCGGTCCAAATGCTTGTCATAAAGTCAAGGACAAATCTATCTTTGAAAAGAACGGGTTTCTCACTCATATTGCTGACCATTTTTGCCTTTTTGCTTTTGGAAGAGGTGTTCGTTTCCGTATTTTCTTGAGCGGACAAACAAAATGATATAGAAATTAATAGTATGCTTGCAATAAGTTTTTTCATAAACTATAAATCTGATATGTGAGTGGCAAAATTATCATTTTTTTTGATACTAAACGCATAAAGTCCGCTTATTCTGTTAAATTTTCTGCTGAAAATTGAAAAGGTAACAATGCTTTTACACTTTTAATTTGGATAATGGGTCCTTTTAATGAAGTCAAAAGTAGGGTAATATCCTTTTTGTCTTTGTTTTCATATTCTGCCAACACCTGCCTGCAAGCTCCGCAAGGGGCAAGAGGTACCGATGTGGAAAAATCCATAGGGTTGCTACAAATGGCAATGGCTTCTATCGGCTGTTCAGGATAATTGGCCTTTGCTGAAAAAACGGCTACTCTTTCTGCACATAGCCCTTCGGGATAGGATGCGTTTTCTTGATTGTTGCCCAATACAACAGTGCCATCTGATAGCAATACGGCTGCCCCAACCCTAAACCGTGAATAGGGAGCGTAACCCATAGCAGAAATTTTGCGAGATTGACCCACCAAATGCTGCAATCTTATCGGCAACTCAGAAAGAGAATCATAAAACTCATAATCAATATGCAATTGTCTGTTTTCCATAAAAATCTTGTCTTTATCGTTCAATCGTTAAATATGATGAAAAGAAAATGCCCTATTGCTTTTTTTATCGCTGTTCTTAATCCATTTATTGCCATTCAAAAGTTTCTATCAGATGATAAATATCTTTGGCAATATAGTCAATGGCTGGTGCTAAGGAGTCATTATTGGGAACACAATTGAAATATAAGGAAAGACGGAAAAAATGTTGGTTTTTGTCGGTCATCCATAATTGATAAGGGCAGGGGACATCTTGACCTATGGCTTGGTATAGTTTGCCTGAAACAAGATTTTGCTCATCTGTAATGTCAGATTCTATGATATCGTCTGCCTTTTGAGCTTGTTTGAACACTAATGTCCTTGAATCGTTTATCATTCTGTTGAGCAAATCTTTGTTATTAAAGGTTTTATAACTGATATACATAACGGCATTCAAATTAGGATAGACAATATTTATCCAAAATTTGGTGCTGTCTGTATTTTTGTAGGGATAAGGGTCAATATAGGCGTATTGGGAATATTCGAAAGTATAAGGATATTTGTCTTCCAAGCGGACATATCCAGTATCTTGAATATCCATACGACAATAGCCTCTCGGTTTTGGCGTAGGCACATCATCGTTTTGGCAAGCCATTAGAAAAAATAATCCCAAAAGCAGCAGGCAAACAATGTATTTCATTAGAATTCAGCGTTTTGTGGTGTTCTTGGAAATGGAATAACATCTCTGATGTTGCTCATTCCTGTTACAAAGAGTAATAGACGTTCAAATCCTAATCCAAATCCACTATGAGGGGCTGTCCCGAAACGTCGAGTGTCCAAATACCACCACAATTCCTTTTCGCTCATGTCTCTTTCATGAATAACATTGAGAAGTTTTTCCAAAGATTCTTCCCGTTGAGAACCTCCAATTATCTCGCCTATTTTCGGGAACAATATATCCATAGCACGGACAGTTTTTCCGTCGTCATTTTGTTTCATGTAAAAAGCCTTGATTTCTTTGGGATAATCAATCATAATAACCGGTTTTTTGAAGTGTTCTTCTACAAGGAAACGCTCATGTTCGGCTTGTAAATCCAATCCCCAATAGACAGGCACCTCAAATTTGTGTCCCGATTGACTCAATATATCTATTGCCTCCGTATAAGGTAAACGAACAAATTGAACATCTAAAATAGATTTTAGTCTATTGATAAGTTCTTTGTCAAAGAGGTCGTTTAGAAACTGAATGTCATCAAAATTATGATCTAAGGCATATTTTACGCAATATTTGATAAATTCTTCAGCCAAAATCATATTGTCTTCTAATTCATAGAAAGCCATTTCGGGTTCTATCATCCAAAATTCCGCCAAG
>CALAVA010000279.1 GCA_937892025.1 uncultured Bacteroidales bacterium | reverse complement strand
ATATAAACACTGCGATAGAAGCCAATAAGGCTGCTTTTTTTCGGCTCCAATGCAGTTCTTCGACAGCGACAGATACCAATATTTCTAATAATGATATGGTAGAGGTGAGTGTGGCAATGTTTAGCAAGATAAAGAAAATGATGGCGAACAAATTACCTGCAGGCATATTATTAAAGACATTAGGTAAAACAATATAGACCAATTTGGGGCCATCATTTTCTTTATCTTGCTAAACATTGCCACACTCAAAATAACTAACCCTGCCAATATGGCCACCAATAAATCACAAACGGCTATCCATACGCTTGATTTAAAGAGATTATCTTTCTTTTGCATATAAGAGCCGTATGTAATCATTGCTCCCATACCCAAAGACAAAGAAAAAAACGATTGTCCGAGTGCTTCAAGCAGGCTATTGCCTGTTATTTTCTTAAAATCTGGCTTGAAAACAAATTTGATACCCTCAGAGGCTCCTTCTAATGATAAGGAGCGGACACACATACATAGCAGTAAAATAAATAGCAAGGGCATCAATATTTTGGAGAATTTTTCTATGCCTTTTTGTACGCCCATACTAACAACTACGGCGGTGATGGATAGAAATAAAAATTGGAAAAGCAAAGGATAAAATGAGCCTTGTGTAAAGGTGTTGAAAGTTTGGACTATTTCATCTGAAGACAAACCACTTAATTTGTTTCCACATGCTAATACCAAATAGTTGAGTGTCCAACCGGCAACCACACTATAAAAGGCATAAATCATCAAGGCAGAAACGATGCAGAATATACCTAATGTACTCCACATTTTGTTGCCTCCACTGAGTTTCCGATAGGCTCCGACAACATTGCTTTGTGCACGTCGTCCAATGATAAATTCTGACATTATCAATGGTATGCCGAAAAGAAGAACAAAGAATATATAAATAATGAGAAAGGCACCGCCACCATTTTGCCCAAGCATATATGGGAACCGCCAAATATTGCCTAAACCGACTGCACCGCCTGCCGCCGCCAAAATTGCTCCTATATTGGAACTAAAACCACGATTTTCTTTCATATTAATGTGATGAGTGTGAATAAAAAAATACAAAAATAAAAAAAAATATTGTATATTTTATGATTTCAGAGTGTTTTGTAGAAAAATTGTATATTTGCAACGATAATTTTTTTAATAAAAATAGAACAATACCTACAAACTTGCGAAAATGAAACGAAAAATAAAAAATGCTTTTGCAAAAGAAGAATACAATTGTTTTGGTTGTTCTCCTTACAATCCTATTGGTTTGAATTTGCAGTTTTATGAAATAGATGACTATATAGAATCAGAATGGAAACCTTGTACTCATTATGAAGGCTATCCGGGTAGCATACATGGTGGCATTCAGGCAGTTTTAATGGATGAAAGTGCCGCTTGGACAATGTATATAAAGGCCAAAAGGGCTGGTGTTACTGCAAAAATGAACATCAGATATAGAAAACAACTCGATAGTACACAAAAAACAATTACCCTACGGGGAAAACTTCGTGAGGTAAAACATAATTTGTGTTTTATGGAAACACAGATTCTCAATGAGAAAAACGAAATTTGTTCAGAAGCCGAAGTTGTGTATTTTTGTTATTCGCCAGAGCAATCGGTTAATGAATCTCATTTTCCTGCTGATTTTAATAGTTTTTTTGAAGAATAAAATATGGAACCCTCGCACAAACATATTGTTACAACTTTGCAAGCCATAGAAAAAATAAAACGCTATTGTGCTGCAGCAGAACATTGTCAAGAAGAGGTGCGTCTAAAATTAAAATCCTATCAGGTTGATAATGATAAAATTGAATCTATCATTTGCGACCTTATCTCTGAAAAGTATATTGATGAATTAAGGTATGCCCATGCTTTTGTTAGCGGTAAAACAAATATCAAATCTTGGGGCAAACTAAAGATTATCAATGAATTGAAAAAGAAAAAAATCAGCCAGAAATGTATAGATATGGCTTTGAAAAATATCAAAGAAGAAGATTATCAGCAAAAAATGGATATGTTAGCAAAAAAATGGCTGAAAACACATCAAAATGAACCTAAAAATCAAATAAAACAAAAACTTTTTCGTTTTTTGTATTCCAAAGGCTATTCCGCCGATGAAATAGGACAATTTTTAAACGAAACTAATTTTTAATAATAATTATGGTATTGGTAAACGGATTAAAAGATTTACAACAGCGTCTTTCCGAGATTCGGAGGCATCTTTGACATTGATGAAAAACTACAATATCTTGCTCAACAAGAAGAAATAACACATGCTCCAGACTTTTGGAATAATCCACAAGAGGCTGAAAAACAGTTGAAAAATATTAGTCGCGTAAAAACTTGGACTGATATGTTTGCCCAAACGCAAACATTGGTGGAAGAATTGGGGATAGCCTTAGAACTCTATGAAATAGAGGGCGTTACAGAACAAGAATTGGACAACGCATACGAAAAAGCCTTAGCAGGTGTAGAAAAAATGGAATTTCGGCGTATGATGTCAGAGGAAGAAGATAGGCTTGGGGCAACCATCACTATCAATTCTGGTGCAGGTGGAACAGAAAGTCAAGATTGGGCGGAAATGCTTTTGAGAATGTACATGCGTTGGGCAGAATTGCATGGCTTCAAAATTCGAGAATTAGATAGATTAGATGGTGAAGTTGCCGGAATAAAATCTGTTACAATAGAATTAGAAGGAGAATATGCTTATGGAAATTTAAAAGGAGAAAATGGTGTACATAGATTAGTTAGGCTTTCTCCTTTTGATGCTGCCAATAGACGACATACATCTTTTGCTTCTGTGTTTGTTTGTCCTGTCGTAGATGATAATATAAATATTGTGGTTAATCCAAGTGATATTGTTTGGGATACTTTTCGAAGTGGCGGTCCAGGTGGGCAAAATGTTAATAAAGTAGAAACCGCTGTACGGCTACATCACCAGCCTTCGGGATTGGTCATTGAATGCCAAGAAACACGTTCGCAACTGCAAAATAAAGAAAAAGCAATAATTATGCTAAAATCAAGACTTTATGAAATAGAATTGCAGAAAAAATATGCTAAAATTGATGAAATTGAAAGCAATAAAAAGAAAATAGAGTGGGGGTCGCAAATTAGGTCGTATATATTACACCCTTATAAATTGGTTAAAGATATGCGTACAAATTACGAAACATCTAATGCTCAGGCTGTTTTAGATGGACATATTGATGATTTTTTAAAATCTTATTTGATGGCTTTTGGCTCTGGAAAATAAAAAAACTATGAAAAACAAAATATTAGATAGATTTTTGAAATATGTATCGTTTGATACTCAATCTGATGAAAAGAGTACAACAACACCAAGTACAACTACTCAACTTGTTTTTGCCAAATATTTGGCAGAAGAATTGCAAAATATGGGTTTAAAAAATGTGTCAATTTGCAAAAATGGTATTTTGACAGCCCATTTGCCCGCAAATACAAGCAAAAAAATTGAACGATTGGGTTTTATCTCTCATTTGGATACGGCTCCAGGAATGAGTGGAAAAAACGTTCAGCCTCAAATTGTCTATGATTATGACGGAAAAGATATTGTTTTGAACAAAGAAAAAAATATTTATTTGTCTCCATTTCAATTTCCTGAACTCAAAAAATATGTTCATCAAACTATTATTTGTACAGACGGAAACACACTTTTAGGTGCTGACGATAAAGCAGGAGTTGCAGAAATTATCACTGCAATGGAATACCTTATTGCTCATCCTAATATAATACATGGTGATATTAGCATTGCCTTTACCCCAGATGAAGAAATTGGCAGAGGTGCTGACAATTTTAATGTTGAAACATTCGGGGCGGATTACGCATATACAGTTGACGGTGGAGGTGTAGGAGATTTGGAGTATGAAAATTTTAATGCCGCAGCCGTTGATATTGATATTCATGGTAAAGATATTCATCCAGGGGCAGCCAAAGGAATTATGATAAATTCCCAATTGATAGCCATGCAGGTGCAAGCGGCTCTCCCTGAAAAGGAAAGACCAGAATTAACAGAAGATTATGAAGGCTTTTTTCTTTTGACAAATATAAT
>CALAVA010000278.1 GCA_937892025.1 uncultured Bacteroidales bacterium | reverse complement strand
TGTAAAAAAATATGAGAAAAGTTTGTCAGAACGGAAAAAATATGCTACCTTTGCAGTAAATATTTACGACACGATGAAGTACGAACAGATAGATAATCAACTTTTTATAAACAATAGACATCAACTTATTACCTTTTTGGAGCCAAATAGTTTGGTGATTATAGCCGCCAATGGGCATAGTTATCGCAATGGCGACCAATATTTTCCATTCAGACAACATGCCAATTTCTTTTATCTTTGTGGTATAGACCAGCCTAATGCCATATTGGTGCTATTTCCAGAGCATGACAATCCACAATGGCGAGAAATCTTATTTATAGATTCCATGACTGAAAATGACCGCATTTGGGGAAGTAACAAACTGACAATAGCAGAAGCACAAAACATTTCAGGAATCTCAACTGTCAGATATATTGATGAATTTGAAACTATCATTTCTAAAATGCTTGCTAAGTGTAAAGGTGTGTATGTAGATTTAATTGAAAACTGTCATAACATTTCTATCATACAAGATAAAAATTTTGCATTGTTTCAAAAACTGCAATCCGCCTATCCATTACATCGTTATATGCGTTTGTCGCCAATGATGGAATATTTGCGTTTGAGAAAAAGTCCTATAGAAATCAACTTGATAGAGAGGGCATGTCAGATTACGGCCGATACATTTCAAGAGATATTACCGAGAATAAAGCCAAATATGGCTGAATATGAGATAGAAGGGGAGATATATCGTGGTTTTTTGGCTCGTAAAGCCAATGGACATAGTTTTTTGCCGATAATAGCCTCAGGAAAAAACGCTTGTGTCTTACATTATAGCAAAAATATGGACATTTGCCGTGATAGAGAACTTTTGTTGATTGACATGGGGGCAGAATATGCCAATTATGCAGGCGATTTAAGTCGAACTATACCTATTAATGGAAAATTTACACAAAGGCAAAAGGAATTATATCAAATATGTGAACGGGTGTTCCGTTTTGCAAGAACTTGTTACATTCCGGGAATGACTTGCAACAAAGCACAAGATTTGGTGCTTGAAAAAATGCAAGAAGAATTGATACACATTGGTTTAATAAAACAAGAAGATATTGAAAATGAGGCCAATAAATATGATTCCGTAAAACGTTATTTTATGCACGGATTGGCACATTTTGTCGGTTTAGATGTCCATGATGTGGGCGACAAAGATACTGTTTTTGATTATGGTATGGTATTGAGTTGTGAACCCGGATTATATATTCCTGAGGAACAAATCGGCATAAGAATTGAAACACTTATGCTCATCAATGACAAGCCTATAGATTTGATGAATCAAGTGCCTCTTTCCGGAGCAGAGATAGAAGAATGTATG
>CALAVA010000277.1 GCA_937892025.1 uncultured Bacteroidales bacterium | reverse complement strand
ATCTGAACTCTCAAAAACACCCGTAGTCGGCATAGCATCATAACATACCAAACCTACATAATCATTCAAAGACGGCGTAGAACGTAAACCCGAAATCTCTACAAAACGAAAACCATGATAAACAAACATCGGGTGCCATTGACCTGAAGAACCATTCATAATATAACGGTCTGTAACCTCCGCCGTACGCAAATTCTCAGTATATAGCATACTGTCTTTGGTCAAAGTCTCCGCAAATCGCAATTTGATAGTATCACCAGTCTTTTGACCATGAACATGAATATCCAAACAACCTACCATATTCTGCCCCATATCCAATATCCATACATCACCCTTTTTGAACAAAGCGATAGGTTTGACAATATCTTGAACCTTGAGATTGGGATTGCTTTGGGCTGTTAACACTCCCTTGGGTGCCTCCACCAATTTTGCCGACAACCATGTCTTATCATCATAATTGATAGTATTCCAATTGGGCAATTCCATAGTGGCGTTATAGGTTTCACCATCAAACTCATTGGCAGTACGAATGGCACCACCATTGGTCATTTTCCATGTCTCATCGCTAACAACAAGTTCTCTGCTACCATCAGCATAGACTATCTCCAACTGCATAATCATACGAGGAGTTCCAAAATGTAAAACATTGTTAGGTCCATCACGCCGCGGATTCTTCACATCTATACGCATGGCCGTAAAACGCCCGCCTTCTAAGATTACACCAACTGCATTATTCCCCTTTTGAAGCATATCACTAACATTATAGGTGTTAAAATATACACGCTTGCGATAATCAGAAAGAGCAGGCTTGAATATCTCCTCAGGTGCAAGCTCCACCCCATTTAAATAGGCGCTGTATTGACCGACACCACTTATGTACAATTTCGCTTCTTTTATCTCATCTTTTAAGGTGAACACCTTACGCATATAGCGGGCAGCCAAACGTGTATGTCCCTCCAAAACATCGTCAGAAAAATCACCGCCTATCCATTTGGCTTGCCAATCTGAAGAGTGCAAAAGACTAATACAAAAAGATTGCACCTCACTTTTTAGAGATAATTTCTTCTGTTTAGAACCATACGCTACCGTGCTTATCACTCGCCAATAACACTTATCCCTGCTCTCCAAAGCCTTGCCTTGATAGGGAATGTAAAGCATATTGGCAGAACGAACTTCTTTAGAATCCCAAAGGTCGCCTATCCCCTTTTGAGCATTCTGCTGAGAAGATGATACAATTATCCGATAACTCTGCTGAACAACCTGCTGCTCATTAGACGTATATTGCCATGAAAAACGTGGCTGACTTGTCCCCAACCCTTGAGGATTGACTTGACGCTCAACTGTCGGATTGACTATCTCTACTTTCGGCGAAGACTGAGCCTGAAAACTCAACATCGCCACTATTAACATTACTACACAATTCATATTACTACACAATAAAATGTTTTACATTTTGATAACCTTAAACTCTGTCCTACGGTTCAACTGACGCCCCTCTTCGGTGCTGTTGGTGGCTATCGGTTTAGAAAAACCATAACCCTTGCTCGATAAACGAGACTTGTCTATGCCTTTTGCCACCAAAGCATTGACTACCGATAAAGCCCTATTCCGTGATAAGTTCTGATTGTATTTCGCACTACCGACATTATCCGTATGACCAGAAATTTCTACTTGCATAGTCGGATTTTCTATCATAAGTTTATATACATTGTCTATCTCGGTCAAAGACTCTTTGCGAAGCGTGGCTTTGGCATTGTCAAAGAAGATATTTTTCAAAACTATTGTCTTATTAACGGCTATCTTTTCCAAGTAGATAACCTGTTCTATTGTTTGCTTGTCGGCTTCTTCGGGTATGTCAAAGTTTTCAGAATGGAACAAATAACCTTGAGCCTTGATGGATACCGCATAATTCTTACCTGAAGGCAAAGAAAGCAAATACTCACCCGTTGCACTATCAGAAGTAAAGGTTGCCAACAACTCGTTCTCAGATACGTCACTCAATTCTATTATAGCAAAAATAGGTTTCTTTGTAGCAGCGTCCAAAACAAGCCCTTTGACAATGGTAACTTTATCTTCTTCTATATGCATAGCCTCAACCTTGGTGGTTTCGCCCAAAAAGCCCAAACCGCATATCGGGTTCCCACCTATATGAAGAGCAAATAATTTTTGAGGACCCAACAATGTCAATTTGTAGATATCTTGTTCACCATAACCACCGCCCTTATCAGATGAATAATAGGCATATTTACCGTCTGAGGACACCATAAAATAAACATCATCATTAGTGGTAGAAATGGGATAGCCCATATTTTCTGGCTTTTGCCATTGCCCATTGACTCTTGAAACCTTAAACACATCGGTGCCGCCCATAGTTTCATGACCATCAGAACACAAATATAAGGTCTGACCGTCAGCATGGGCATAAACAGAGATTTCATCGCCCGCTGTATTGATAAATTGTCCCATTATTTCTGGTTGAGACCATGTTTTTCCGTTTCTTATGGCCATATACACATCATGGTGTCCAAAACCACCTTTCCTATCGGAGCAAAAATACAAGGTATCCCCACTGGGACTATAAGAAGCTGAAGTCTCATGAGCAGAACTATTGATGTTACGCATCTTCTTCGGACGAGTATAACTATCCTTCTTTAAATACGATTCATACAAATTACCACCTTTCTTATCTCTATATATCACCGCATATTTGCCGTCTTGAGAAACCGTCTCTATGGCCGCATGACTCTTGAAACACCATTTTTTTACTTGCATAGGATTAGTATAATCACCATTCTGTTGTAGGTAAGATACGTATATTCTTTCGTAATATTTTCCATCGCTTGTCAATTGGTTTTTATCACATGCTCTTCGTGAAGTAAAATATATGGTAGAACCATTTGCTGAGGCTACGACACCATAATCATCATATTTTCCATTGACATTACTGCCAAAATTATCAATAAAACAAAGCACTTCTTCTTTTATTAGTTTTTTAGCATATTGACACTCTTCTATATGTTTTTTTGCATCGGCTTTCAGTGCCTCGTTGCTTTCGGTGTGATTAGCCACCTTGGTAAACAATGCCATCGCCTCATCAAAATTCTCACCTATTTGTAAAGAACAAGCCTTATAATACAACACCTCT
>CALAVA010000276.1 GCA_937892025.1 uncultured Bacteroidales bacterium | reverse complement strand
GAGTTCAGACGTGTGCTCTTCCGATCTGCTAAAGCATACGTGTCTTGAGCGATTACAAGTTCTTCATTTGTCGTAACAGAAAGAACTTTAACTTGGCTGTCTTCTGCGGAGATGATACCATCACAACCTGCAAATTGTTCGTTGGCTTGTTTGTCTAATTTTATGCCGAGATACTCCATGTTTTCTAAAATAGGTTCTCTCATAAACCATGCGTTTTCTCCGATACCACCTGTCATAGCGATAATATCCACTCCATTCATTGCAGCAATATAGGCACCGATATATTTTTTTACACGATAAGCGAACATATTGAAAGCATGTGTACACCGTTCATCTCCGGCATCTTTTCCTGCACGAATGTCTCTCATGTCAGATTTTCCGCCAGAAATTCCACTTAATCCTGATTTTTTGTTGATTAAATCGTTCATCTGTTTAAAAGAAAGATTTTCTTTTTCTCCGATAAACAATAATGCCCCGAGGTCTAAATCTCCACAACGGGTTCCCATAATCAATCCTTCAACAGGAGTAAATCCCATAGAAGTATCTACCGATTTCCCGTGGTCAACGGCACAGATAGAAGCCCCGCTACCCAAATGACAAACGATTATTTTTTTTTCTTTCCAATCCATACCGAGCATATTGGCGGCTTTTGGTGCTACGTATTTATGGCTTGTTCCGTGAAAACCATATCGGCGTATTCTATCGTTAGTATAATATTCGTAAGGTAAGGCATACAGATAGGCTTTTGCAGGCATAGTCTGATGAAAAGATGTATCAAAAACACCAACATGTTTTACATTGGGCAACAATTTTTTCATAGTTCTAATTCCGACAAGACTGCCCGGATTGTGTAGAGGTGCCAAAGTGCAAAGTTTTTCTATTTCAGCAATTTGTTCATCTTCTAAAACCATACTCGTTTTGAAATATTCACCGCCATGAGGCACACGGTGTCCGCATGCTCCAATTTCGTTCAAATCAGCAATAACGCCCAAATCTTTGCTTGTAAGCGTTTGTAGCAAAAGTTCTATACCAGCAGCATGAGATGGAATTGGAACTTGGGTGTAATATTTGTCTTTGCCTTTGGCTCTATGGGTAAATTCTCCCATCTCCAAACCCACTCTTTCCATTAAACCTTTTGCCATTACTTCGGCATCATGTGCCATATCTATCAATTGATATTTGATAGATGAACTTCCACAATTTAAAACTAATATTTTCATTTTTTTCTTCTTTTTTTATAATTTAAGCGTTTGCAAAGGTAGTAAAATTTTCTTTTTAAAATTTTGTAAAAAAATAATTTCAAGAATAAAAAAAATCATTTTTAGTGTATGTATTGTTTTTTTTATTACTTTTGCAAATTGTGTTTAATTTTAATTCATAAAAAAACGAATATAAAAAATTATGGCAGCAATAGGTACCATTAGAAAACATTCAGCAATTTTGCTTACCATTGTAGCAATTGCATTATTGGCTTTTATTTTAGGTGATTTCTCTAAAAGAAGAACAAATACCATGTATGATAAGTTCCTTAAAATAAGCAAAAGTAATATTTCATACAATGAGTATCTCGTTCAATTGGAACAAATGAAAGAACGTTACAGAATCAATTCTGGACAACAAAACCTTTCTCAACAAGAAGATTTTGAAGTCGGAGAGGCTTTGTATAACCAATTGGTAGATTCTGTTTTGATAGCAGAACAATCAGCCTATCTTGGCATAATGGTTACGGCAGAAGAATTAAGAAGTGCTGTTTCTGGTCCTAATGCTCATGAATATGCCCAACGTTTCTTCTCTGATGGAACTGCTTATAATATGCAATTAGCCAATCAGTTTTTGGATAATATGGACCAATATGATAGTAATGTTAGAAAAGCATATTTAGATTTGGAACATTATATAGAAAGAGAGTTGGCTACTAATAAATATGTAAATTTGGTAACAAATTCTTTTTATACACCAAGTGCGTTTATTCAAAAAGAAGAAGAAGAAAATAAACTTGTCGCTACCGTTGATGTGCTTCAAGTGCCATATAGTAATGAATTGGTTAGTGATGATAAGATAACTATAACCGATAACGATATTGAAAAATGGTATAAAGAAAACAAATATCGCTTTGTGCAAGATAAGGAATATCGTGAAGTAGAATATGTTATCTTTAAAATAGAACCAACAATGACTGATTTACAAAATATTGAAAATCAGGTAATGGAAATGTATGAAGAATTTGCTACAACCGATAGGCCACAAGATTTTGTCAATAGAATGCCATCTTCTCGTTTTGATAGCACTTATTTTAAACAAGGAGAAATGATTCCTGCTATAGATACCATTTTGTTCAATGCTCAAGAAGGCACATTGGTTCCTCCTTTTGTAGATGGAGATTATTGGACATTTGCAAAGTTGTTAAATGTACGTATGCGTCCTGATACCATTTCTGTGGCTTCTTTTGTGATAACGACAGAAAATAATCAACAAATTTCACGTACAAAAGAGGAATATCAAGCCAAATTGGATAGTGCTATTGTAGCAGCCAAGACAATGGCAGACTTTAATAAAGTATCAGAAATGTTTTCTGATTATCCTATGAGCCAGCAACCAGATTCAGGACGTATGATTTTAACAGATGGAGAACCAACAACACAATATATGTTTGATTCTATTATCAAAGGAAAAGTAGGAGATGTCTTCACTTTTGATGTGCCGATGTATGGTTATACTTTAGTGGTAAAATGTGAGGCTCAATCAACCCCAATCCGCAAAATACAAGTTGCAGTGGGTAAAAAAGAAATAACTGCTTCTCAAGAATCTATAGAAAATTTAGAAAGTCAGGCTCATAGTTTTGTCAATGGATTGGCAACAATTGAAGCATTTGATAATGCTGTTACAGAACAAAATTTAAATAAGCGTTCTTTTGCTAAAGTAGAACCTATGACCTACAATTTGCCCGGCATGACCGCTAATGGGCGAGAAATTGTAAAATGGATATACGATAACAAAACTAAACAAGGAGATATTTCTAACGTGTATGCCTTGGAAGATATGTTTGTTGTTGTGGCTTTGAAAGGCATTTATCCAAAAGGTTATATGTCTTTGGAAGAAGAACAAATAAAAAATTATGCTGAAACAATGGCTAAAAGAGATAAAAAAGCCGCTATCTTGCAAGATTTGTTGAAAAAAGATGTCCAAGCAGGTATGTCAATGACTGCCATAGCAGAAAAATATGAAGTGGAAGAACAAAAAGATATACAAACAACTTTTGCTGATTACAATTTTTCACATTATGGTCCAGAACAAAAATTAATAGGCAAATTATTCGGACAAAAAAATAATGAACAATTTGTCATTGAAGGCGAAATGGGCGTGTACCTTATTAAAGTAAACAAAATTGACGTGCCTTCTATTGAAGCCAAACTTGATGAAACTAAAACCTCTGATATGCAAGCACAATACAAAATGATGTTTAATAATCGCGTGCAAAGAGGCTTGAATACAACATTGCAAAAAATGGTTAAAATAGAAGACAATCGTTCTAAAGTTTTTTAATAACAAGAAATTTGTAAAATGAAAAAGATTTTGCTTTTTACTGCATTTGTTGGTTTGTTATGTTTTGCTTGTAAAAAAAGTGAAACTCCAGAACAAGTCGTTAAAAATTATTACGAGTGTTATTTTAATTATGATTTTGAAAAAATTCAAGAGTATGTAACTCCTGAAAAAAGAGAATATTATAAAAAAATACAGGAAGTGATAAACCAAAATGCTACTGATTTAGAATCTCCAAAGGTAGAAATAACAAACATTCAATGTAAATACAATGAAGATTCTTCTGTTGCCATTTGCAATTGCGATATTATTCGTGAGGACAATAACAACAAAGAAGTAGAAAAAAGTGGGCTTACATTGAAACGAGTAGACGATAAATGGTTGGTTGATATGGGGAAAGAAACAAGTCTCGATATTGCTAATTTATTGGAAGAAGAAAAATAAAAATATTAACAGATCGGAAGAGCACACGTCTGAACTCCAGTCAC
>CALAVA010000275.1 GCA_937892025.1 uncultured Bacteroidales bacterium | reverse complement strand
GGAGAATATAATGATCAGTAAATACTTTGAATTAAAAATGGCAAGAGAAGAGTTTAAAAGAGATACAACCAATTTGATTGAATCACTTAAAGGCAAAAAAATATTTCATATATGGTTAGAGGTTTGCGTTCTGTTGCAGATTTTGATGCCGAAATAGGAATTGCCCAAGCCAATAGTTTGTTAAAACCAGATGTTGAAACAGTGTTTTTGCTTACCGAACCGCAACATATCGGCATTTCATCTTCGGCTGTCCGGGATATTATTATTCATGGCGGAAAATTAGAATCGTTTGTACCAGAGTCTATTATAGAGTTTATTCGCCATTTTTGATGATAGAGAAAAGCAAATATATTGTTTTGATGTTCATTTGTTGTCTAATAAGTGCAACTTATGCAATACAACCGATAAAAATAAATGGGAAACTCACTTTTGCTCATTCGGGACAAATACGATTTTATCAATATACAGATTTTTTGACAGAAGAAAAACAACTATTGGCGATAACAGATATAAATGCCGATGGAACATTTGGTGTACAATTGACATTGCCAGAAACTCAACTTGTTGAAATAGCCTATAATGCTACATTTGGACAATTATTTCTTGAACCAGAAAAATCCTATCAATTGGAAATCTCTACTGATACCCAAGCGTTAAGTAGGATAGATGCCCAATTGTTTGATTGTCATTTGTATGTTACTATTATTCCTTATGATACAGCAGAATTAAATTACAAAATAGATAGGTTTGAACGCTATTACCGATATTTTTTCTATAATTTTGAAGACTATTTTTATCAGCAAACCTCAGAAGAAACTTATGATAGTCTTATAAATTTGCTCCGAATAAGGTTTCCATACGATGACAATGCCGTTGATTTTTATTCCCAATATGTAAAATATCGTTATGCTTCTATAGATTTTCTCTATTATCAAAAAAATCGGGGAAAGGTCTATGATAAATATTTGACTTCGGCTTATATTCCTTATGCCAATGTGTCTTATATGTCTTTTTTGAACGAGTTTTATGAAAGTTATGTCTATGGGGCTTCCAAATATTTGCATTCTAAAGTTTTGGAGGAACAGATAAACAAATCGGCTCCATTGTTTAAAATTCTTGATTTGCTCGGGGCAGACCCGACACTTGTCAATGAACAAGTGAGGGAAATGATATTGATAAAGACAATAGGGGACTTGTATAAGGGAAATGAAAACTTTAATCGAATGCAATTATTAAGGTTGCTACAACAAATAGCGGAACAAACTAAGTTTCAGGAGCATAAAATAATGGCAACAGATATGATGAAATATCTTACTCGCTTTCAAACCAACTATAAAGCTCCCGATTTTACTTTGAAGGACATTTATAACAATACTTTTCATCTGCAAGATTTTTCGGGAAAGTATCTTTATCTGCATTTTTTTTCTACTTATAACCAAGAATCGCAACAAGAAATGTTTGTCATAGAGCAAATGCAAGAGCAATTTGGCGATAAATTGATGATTGTGAGTGTAATGCTTGATTTTGAGTCGGCAAAATTGTATCATTATGTTAATGAACATAAGAATTTTACGTGGACATTTTTGACACCGGAGGATAGTTATTCTTTTTTGGATGCTTATCAAACCTATGCTTTACCTTTTGGGGTTTTGATTGACCCAAAAGGTAAAATTGTATCTTATCCTGCACTTTCACCTGCACGTGGCTTAATGGTGCAAATTTATACCCTTTTTTCTAACTGAATAAATGGATAAAAAGACAATTTTGGAGTGTTTTTGGATTTTAATAATTTGATTATCAGTTGCATAAAAAATATAAAAAAATATTTTAAAAAGTAATTAAAATCATAATAAATATTTTACCTTTGCAAATGAAAATAAAAAATATAAAAGATAGATAAATAGAAAAAATAATTATTTATAAATATAAAACAAATTAAAAATCATTGTATTATGGATCTTAAGAAAATTATGGCTGATTTAGAAGCCAAAAATCCGGGACAACCGTTGTATCTTCAAGCAGCAAAAGAAGTTTTGGAAACAATTGAAGAATTTGTAAATGCTAATCCAAAATACGATCAATATGCAATCGTAGAACGTCTTTTGGAACCAGAAAGAATTGTTAAATTCAAAGTTACTTGGGTTGATGATAAAGGCAAAATACAAGTAAATCGTGGTTTCCGTGTACAACACAACATGGCAATTGGACCATATAAAGGTGGTCTTCGCTTTCATCCGACTGTAACTGAAGATACGATGAAATTCTTGGCTTTTGAACAAACATTCAAAAATTCATTGACAACATTACCTATGGGTGGTGGTAAAGGTGGTTCAGATTTTGATCCCAAAGGCAAATCAGAAGCTGAAGTTATGCGTTTCTGCCAATCTTTTATGACAGAATTACAAAAATATATTGGCCCTGACACAGACGTTCCTGCTGGTGATATAGGCGTAGGTGGTCGTGAAATCGGCTTTATGTTTGGTCAATACAAAAGATTGCGTGGTGAACACGTAGGTACTTTGACAGGTAAAGGTTTGGAATGGGGCGGAAGTTTGATTCGTCCAGAAGCAACAGGTTTCGGTGCTGTTTATTTCTTGGAAGCTATGCTTAAAACCGCTAAAGATAAATTAAAAGGGAAACGCGTTGCTATTTCAGGTTTCGGTAATGTCGCTTGGGGTACTGCTTTGAAATTGGCTGAATTGGGTGCTAATTTGGTTGCTATTTCTGGTCCTGATGGCTATATTATTGATGAAGAAGGTATTTCTGCTCCTGAAAAAATCGCTTATATGGATGAATTGAATGCAACACGTAATAATGTTGTTGAACCATTTGCTAAAAAATTCAAATCTGCTAAATTCGTTAAAGGTAAAAAAGTATGGGAAGTTCCTTGTGATATTGCTATGACTTGTGCTATCCAAAACGAATTGGACGAAAAAGACGCTAAGTTATTGATTAAGAATGGCGTTAAATATGTAGTTGAAGTTTCTAATATGGGTTGTACTGCAGGTGCTGTTGCCGCTCTACAAAAAGCAAAAGTAAGTTTCGCTCCTGGCAAGGCCGCTAATGCTGGTGGTGTAGCAACTTCTGGTTTGGAAATGACTCAAAATGCCGCTCATATTTCTTGGACGGCTAAAGAAGTTGATGCTAAATTGCATGAAATCATGAACAACATTCATGAAAACTGCGTTAAATATGGTAAAGAAAAAGGTGGATATATCAATTATCCAAAAGGTGCCAACATCGCAGGTTTCATCAAAGTTGCTGATGCTATGATTGCACAAGGCGTTGCTTATTAATAATGAGTTTTTTCATAATCATAATTTAAAAGTTAATAATTATAACGCAAAAGAGCCTTTCATAGGCTCTTTTTTTTATGCTTACAATAAGGAAATATTTGTTGTTTTTGAACAGAATAAGAGTGGTATAGAATGAACGGCGATGATAAACAAATCATGTTAATCTGCCAGCCTCCTAAAAAGTGTATGATTTATTCATAAAATCGCCAACATGCTCCGACTGAAAACCCCAAGTCTTTGCTTGGATAGTGAGGCGATTGATAATATGTTTTTCCAAAAAGACCAGCCCAAAAATGAGTGAGTTTGGCTTGTAATATAAAACGATTGATTTTGGCTTTTAGAAAAAAATCTAAATAGCCATA
>CALAVA010000274.1 GCA_937892025.1 uncultured Bacteroidales bacterium | reverse complement strand
GGCGGCTGCGAGGGAGTCCCGTCTGACATCAAGTACACTTCCGCCACCACAAACGACAGTTTCATGCTCAAGCCGTCCAATTACTCGGAGACATACTTGCCACTACTTTGTTGTATGAGAGGCTATTTATGCATTAAAGGTAAGTTAAAACCTCTAAAAGAGAAGGATAAGTATTTGCTTTAAAATTATCTATGTCTTCCTTGCTTATCCAAGTGGCTTGTTCTATTCCTTCTTCTGTTTGAGCGTTAGGTTCTTGCCATACATTTGTTGTCATAACAAACCAATGTGTCTGCTTGAGTACAAATTTGTTTTTTTGCGAAAAAATATGATACGAAAAAGTACAATCTTTGACAATATTCAAATGGGTAACCCCCGTTTCTTCCTCCACCTCTCGCAGTGCGGTTTGAGCATCCGTTTCTCCTTGTTCGACATGTCCTTTTGGAAGGTCGTATTTTCCAAATTTATTTATTATCAACATTTTATTTTCTAAAAATACAATTCCGCCTGCAGCTTTTTGAAATTCAAAACATTTTTTTATTTTTTCAAACGCTTCTGTTACCTCTTCTTGATTTTCACAAGCAATAGTTAGATTGTTTACGTTTTTCAAAAAGTTGTTTATCAATTTTTTATAATCACTTATATTTTTTTTTAAGATAACATCATCAGAAATTATTGTTTTTTTTGCAAACTTTCTGATACAAATCACGGCATTTTTATAGAAAAGATTGTAACTTTGCATTTTTATATAATTATTATAATAGAAACGTATGGAAATATCAAAAAATTGTGCAAGACAATTATTATCAATCAAAGCGATAAAGTTAAGTCCAAATGATCCTTTTACATGGGCATCAGGTTTAAAATCACCCATTTATTGCGACAACCGCAAATCATTATCGTATCCTCCTATTCGTCAATTTATTAGAGATGGTTTGGTAGGCATTATCAAGGAGAATTTTCCTGAGGTACAAGTAATCGCTGGTGTAGCGACAGGTGCCATAGCCCAAGGCGTTTTAGTGGCAGAAAACCTAAATTTACCTTTTGTATATGTCCGCAGTGAAGAGAAAAAACATGGCTTAACGAACAAAGTGGAAGGTGTTGTCAATAAAGGAGACAAAGTTGTTGTCGTAGAAGATTTGGTTTCCACAGGTCAAAGTAGCCTTAATGCTGCTGAAACACTTCGAGATATGGGTTGCAATATTTTAGGAATGGTAGCCATTTTCACCTATAATCTTCCTATTGCCACACAACGTTTTGAGGAAGCGAAGTTATCCTTACACACTTTGACCAATTATGACATTCTATTACCAGAAGCAGCCAAAGAAGGATATATCAAAGAGGAAGAAATACAAATACTAAATGAATGGAGCAAAAATCCAAGCCAATGGGCGGAACGTTTTAAATAAAAAACAATGGAATTAATCAGTAAAAAAAATGAAATCCACGCTGAAGCGGCAAAGGTCTTTGGAGCATTATCCAATTGTAATCTTTTGCAAAAATACATTCCTAATGTTCAAAATTGGACATCAACAGAAGACGAATGTAGTTTTAATGTTGCAGGCGTTGGAAATTTAGTTTTGAAAATTGTAGAAAAACTTCCTTTTGAAAAAATTGTTTATCAGGCTCAAACTACTATGGCTCAACAGATAGAAGCGACTTTTTTAATAGAAGATTTTTCGGAAAAATCCACTTTGGAAATTCATGCGGATTTGGAAGTTCCTTTTTTCGTAGCACAAATGATAAAATCATCTATGCAGAAAATGATGGATACATTGGCAGACCAAATCAAATTGGCTATTGAAACAAATATAGCATGAAAAAACAGACCATCAACAGAACGGTAGGCTTAGTGCTGTTTAGCCTACTCGTTCTTGTGGGTGCTATGATACTACCCTATTTTGCAAGCCCTATTTTTGATTTTGAAAAGGGGAAAGCCTTTGAGGGTAATAATTTTTATAACCCTTATCAAGCAACAGATAGCATTTGGCAACAAATGACACATAGTACGGACAAATTGTTGCTTATTGCTAAAGGTGATACTTTACCCAATATTTCCTTAACAAAATACGACTACAATGACAAAGATTGTCATTATTTTTGTCTTGGAGCAGATAGAAACTTATGTATTCCTTTTTTGTGGAATGCCAACATCAACAACACACAATTCAAAATCAACAAATTACAAGCAACTTGCGATTTTTTAGCCATTCACCCACAAAAGACAACCACGTTAATACTTTCTCAACTTTCCAACTATGATGCTATAAGCATATCTTCACCCAAAAAAGAACATATTGATTTATGGGATAGTGTTTTATCTTCTGGCTACTATGCTGTAGTCTACCCCAATAATGCAAACAATAGACTCTTTATCAATTCTTCTAATACCGAAAAATCAAATATCATTACTGCACTGAAACAAGGTAAATACATTTGTTCTTTTGGAAAAAACACACAAAACATTGATATACAAAACTTTAAATATATAAACATAAATAACGACACGCTACAAATAGCCTTTAATTCCCCTTGTACCTATATCCGACTTATTGGTCAAAATGGGCAACTAAAAGCACAAACCGCCCATAATAACACGCTCACTTATCCTCTCAGCCAGACCGATACTTATATAAGAATTGAAGTCAAAGATAATCAAGGGAATACACTTATATATAATCCCATTGTACGATGTAAAAAGAGTTTTCCGATTAATGATTGTCGTTATCATATCAACACCTATCAAACAGCAGGCAAACAAATAAGCTATATTTTAGTCTTTTTAATTTTATCTTATTTGTTTTTACAGCCAATCATTAAGCGATATTGGGTCAAACTAAAACTTCCGCTCTATCGGAATTTATTTTTTATCATATTGATTTCATTGGTTTTTAGACTTGTTCTTGCTTTTACCATGGAATTGAATTTTGATGAACTATACTATTGTTTTTTATCCCAATTTCCAGCCTTAAGTTACTTTGACCACCCACCGATGGTAACATGGTTAATTAATTTAAGCACAGGATTTTTGTTATTAGACAATGCTATATATATTCGTTTTTCGTCTATATTATTCAGCGTTATTAATTCTTTGCTCATTTTTGACATTTGCAAACGTATAGGTAATGAACAACAAGGTTTTATTGCTGTACTTCTCTACAATATTTCCCCATACGCTATGTTGGTAACGGGAACATTTATTCTTCCTGATACTGGCTTGATTTTCTTTTCTTTATTGGCCGTCCAACAAATGGTTGCCATTTTTATACAAACAAATGCAAATCAAACATATAAAAAAAGATTCTTGTTGATGGGACTTTTTATCGGCTTGGCTTGTTTATCTAAATATTCCGCTGCGTTTTTATGGATAGGAATAGGACTATACATTCTATTATATGATAGAAAATTTTTGAAAAACAAATATTTATATCTATCAATCCTCATTACGCTGATTACTTGTTTGCCTATTTTGATATGGAATATCAACCATGATTTCATCTCATTTGTATACCAATCGGGACGTGTAGAAAGCAAATCTCTTCATTTGAGCAATTTTTTTATTGAATTTTTGGGGGAATTATTGTACAATAATCCAGTTTTGTTTGTTTTGACAATGGGACTTATTATACATTTTTTTAAAGAGAAAATCTTTTTACCCCAAAATGCGTCAAAATATAAAATCTTTTATTGTATTGCCTTGCCATTTTTGGCTCTTTTTTGGACATTTGCCTTATTTCAATCTATTCTTCCACATTGGAATGCTCCGGCATATATTCTATTGATGTTTCCATTATCCAATTGGCTATATCAAAAACATAGGGAAAATTTCACTTGGATAAGCAAAAGTCTTATCGGAGGGACAATGCTGATAATAATTGTCGCTATTGTTTTTATATTATGCTTTTATGTTCCAAATTCAATTGTAAAACAAGATTTTATAGTCCAACTATCCACTTCACAACAAGAGGCTAAACTATTTGTTGATTATGCTAAAGAACAAGAAAAAATGGGTAATATGCCCATAGATGCTCCCATTATTAGCACTCGTTGGATGACGGCTGCAACCTACGAACATTACATTTCAACATTAGACGGACGCAGAGTTCTTACAATCGGCACATTGGATCAAACTCATGAATTTGCATGGAAAAGTCAAAAACGAGATAGACTTACCTCCAATAATGATTATTGGTTTATTACTAATGATAATCAATATTTTTCGCCTGAAAATCTCCAACCCTATTTCCAGCATATTGAGATGTCCGACACTTTATATATTGGCGATAGGAAAAATAAAATAAAAGAAATTTACGTTTACAAACTTCGACATTTGAAAAAAAATCCCAACTACTTTGAATAAAATAGTTGGGAATTTTTATAAAAATATCAATTCTATCGCGTTTATGCCGAAATAGACGTTTTATTGTCTGGGGCATTTTTGGCTTGTTTTTTCTTTTTTTTACGTTTGATAATAAAATATATTCCCACACAGATAGCAATCATTAAAGGCCATATATTTATCAATATAACAAAGAAATCCACTAAACCATTCCAACCCGTTTTTATGCCGTCCCATATACGGAAGAAAAAGCCTTCGTCGTCTTCTTCAATTTCAATCCTTGGCACAATGGCAATGGAGATAGTGCTATAAGCTACCCTATTGTTTATTTCTTTTATTCTTGATGCAGCCAAATCAGCATCTTCTTGAATTCTATCAATTTGTGCTTGTATTTGAAGGATTTCAGAAACATTTTTGGCTTGTTTAAAAAGTTCTCTATAACGGTCCAAGGCTGCATCTTTGGATTTTTTGCGGGAAACATTATCATAATAGGTAGCACTTAAATCCACTATAGACTCGTTTTTTTCAGTGATTTTACCAGTTGTACCCAAGGCAAGTGAATCTATAAACACATCTACTTGTTCGGTTGGAATACGTAAAGTTAAATAACAACTATTTCCATTGTAATTTTCTGATTCAGCATAGCCTCCACAATGTTTTTCCAATTTTTTAAGGGCATTTTTTTCTTGAATAACATCATCAGTTTTTATGGTCAAATCAATCGTTCTTTCTATTTTCCTAACATAATCATTATCTTGTGTATTGACCACTATATTATTTTGTTCGGAAACATTTTGTGTTGCCTTTGCTTGTGATATAGGTTCTATGGCTTCTTCTGCTACAATATCATCAAGTATTGAATAATTTGCTTCTTCTTCAAATGACCTATCTTGAGAATTAGAACACCCAAACAATAAAGCAACAAATGCTAAACTCACAAATACTTTTTTCATACAATTGAACATAATTTACCACCTTCAACTTAACAAACTATTTTCTTTTAATACTCTCTGCTTATTTAAGAATAAGAATCAGAATCAGAAAAAGAATGTTGCAAGTTTATCGGTTTATTTAACTTTATATTTTTTTGATTATCTGTATATTATTTCATATTATGGAAGATATTAGTAACATCTTCGTCTTCTTCCAATTTTTCTATCAATTTTTCCACTTCTTCACGCTGTTCGGCGGTAAGTTCTTTTACATCATTAGGGATTCTTTCAAATTGGAAAGATTTGATTTCATATTTATTGTCTTCCAAATATTTTTGAATAGGTCCAAAACTTTGGAAATCTGCATATATCATAATATCTCCTTCATCTTCAAACACATCTTCAGCTCCAAAGTCAATCAATTCCAATTCTAATTCTTCCAAATTAAGTCCTTCTTTGTTGGCAATTCTGAAACTGCATTTTCTTTCAAACAAGAAATCTAACATACCTTGTGTTCCCAAATTGCCTCCCAATCGGAGGTGTCTTTTTCAAACGCTCTTTTTATTGCCCGTTCTACATTTTCTTTTGGCATATTTTCCGAGCGTGCATTTTGCATTAATAGTCGCAAACGGGGATTAGAATCGGGGTCGCCACCGCCTGCTTTGGCTGCCATTGTTATTTCTTTGCCCAAACGAGTAAACACTCTTGCCATGTTACCCCAACGTTTAAATTTTCTCGCTTTTCTATATTCAAATGCTCTACCCATACTATTTATTTTTTAAAGTGCAAAGATAGCATAAAATTTTTAAATTTTAAACATTTGAAAAATCCAACTAAAAAAAGAAATAATAAAAAAAAATATTTTATCTTTGTACAATTTTTATTCAATATTTGTCTAATGGACTTCACAAATTTTGGATAATAGAAAAAAGAAGTCCTTGTTAATTTTGCATATTATTTTTTTATGAAACAGATTTTTTCTTTCCTATGCTTCCTTTTCGTTTTGTCATTATCCCCCATTCTACTCCATTCACAAGATATTATTATTAGCGAGGCAAAATTCATAAAAGGCGACAATAACGAATATAAAAATCCTGCCTTTGATGACAGTCATTGGACAACAGCATCGGTAGAAAAAAATCTACGCAAGCAAAAACTTGACATTACCACCCAATATGGTTGGTATCGCATTCATGTAAACATACCTAAAACAATGCTTGACGAGTCTGAATTGAAGGGTTGGATACGCATACATTTGCCTCATATTGACGATTGTGATGAAACATTTTTAAATGGACATCTCATTGGGAAAATGGGGATAATGCCACGTACGCATGAAGAATATTCTCATGAGATAAACTACCGCTATCCCTCAACACGTGAATATCTTGTCAATGCCAATAATGGTATCGTTAAATGGGGTGAAGACAATGTAATCGCCGTAAGAGTATATAATGCAAACGACCAAGGTGGAATGATGAACGACCTTGTACGTATCACTCCCGTAAGACGTATTGAAGGTATTGCACTTGCCTTTGAACAAAAACAATTGGACAAATACGGACATGTAAATATAGTTATTGAAAATAAATATTCTTGCAAACAAAGTGGCTCTGTTCACATAGAAGTTTTTGATATTGAGAGCCAAACAAAAACTCAAAGTTTTGATAAATCTATCAATATTACCACTTCAACAACCATTCCTATAATTTACGACAAAAACACCCCTTCACGCATTACTGTAAGTTATAAAGATAAGACCAGCCAAAAGACAATGACTGCTACCACTATACCTCATTATATACAAACTCCCAATGCCCCAGAGACACCTCGCTACAATGGGGCTACCGTTTATGGAGTACGCCCTGAATCTCCAGTTATATTCAAATTGGCGTTTTCTGGTAATAAACCCATGACCTACTCGGCAAAAAATCTTCCTGAAGGGCTTACACTTGACACCCAACGAGGAGTATTGCATGGAAGTGTTGCTCAAAAAGGAGAATATTCTATCATACTCATTGCAGAAAACGATAAAGGGAAATCCGAAGCGTCTTTGACACTCAAAGTAGGCAACACCATCGCTCTTACACCACCATTAGGTTGGAATTCATGGAATTGTTGGGGTTTGTCCGTTTCTCAAGAAAAAGTAATGGCCTCAGCACAAGCCTTACTTGACAAAGGACTTGCTGACTATGGATTTACCTATGTAAACATTGACGACTCATGGCCTGCAGAAAAACGAGATAAAGAAGGAAGAATTGTGCCTAATGAAAAATTTCCTAATATGAAGGCTTTGGGCGATTGGTTGCACCAACAAGGGTTTAAATTTGGCATATACTCCTCCCCGGGGGACATTACCTGTGGAGATTATCTCGGTTCTATAGACCATGAAGAACAAGATGCTCAAACTTTTAACGAATGGGGTATAGATTATCTCAAATACGACTGGTGCGGATATTTTAAAGTTTTTCGTGCCTCTAATGACAGGTCGCACGCTGCCTATTTGCGGCCTTATATCAAAATGCAACAATATCTTCGTCAACAACCAAGAGATATATTCTATTCCATTTGTCAATATGGTATGGACGAAGTGTGGAAATGGGGAACCTACGTTGATGCAAACTCATGGAGAACCACTGGCGACATTACCGATACATGGGCATCACTCTACGACATCGGTTTTAACAAACAAGCCAACCTTTATCCGTATGCAACACCGGGACATTGGAACGACCCCGATATGCTCATTGTTGGCAAAGTAGGTTGGAGTAGTCAATTGCGTAACACACGATTAAGCACTGACGAGCAATATACACATATTTCCCTATGGGCATTGCTCGCTGCCAATATGCTCATTGGGTGTGATGTCGCACAAATAGATGAGTTTACATTCAATTTGCTCTGTAACAATGAAGTGTTAGCCATCAATCAAGACCCATTAGGACAACAAGCAAAACCAATATTCAAAAATGAACATATACAGATATGGAGCAGGCAACTTGCTGACGGCTCTTACGCTATAGGTATTTTCAATATCAGTAACGAGGATATAAACATCAATTTCAACGAATACAAGGACAAACTCAACTTACAAAAAATTTCCACCATTCGTGATGTTTGGCGACAAAAAGACCTCACCAATGAACAAGTTTTTTCTGTGTACCATATTCCCACTCATGGAGTAAAACTCTTGCGATTGTTCTAAACTATAAAACGAGAAAACAACTTTATTGACTATTCGTCAATTGTAATATCTATCCTATTGGATAGTTTGTTGAATATAGATTGCCGATTGAGTTTTGCGTTTCTGATAGATTTAGTTTAGAAATACTTTTTTGTTTTCAAAATGCTCTGATTGTACATAAGTAAGTTGTTTTATGTTAAAAAATCAGTTGAAAATTAATTTCAAGCGTGTTTTTTGTATAGAGAAAAAACATTTATCTTTGTAGAATAAACGGCGATTTGCTCTCTTAATCAAAAAAACTGATAATCAAAACACAATGGACGATAATAAAAACGATATTCTATCCAATTCAATAGAAGAACAATCCACAGAGTTGAGTAATAGTTTGCAAAAAGTAATTCACATTCAAGACCAATTCAAGGAATGGTTTTTAGACTATGCCTCAAGTGCTAATCCGCGTGCGATTCCTGATATTACTGATGGATTAAAACCCGTTCAACGTCGTATATTACATTCTATGAACGAATTGGAAGATGGGCGTTATAACAAAGTTGCCAATATTATTGGTAACACGATGAAATATCACCCTCATGGTGATGCTTCTATAGGCGATGCGTTAGTAAACATGGGGCAAAAAGATTTACTAATTGATTGTCAGGGCAATTGGGGCAACGTTCTCACGGGGGACGGTGCAGCCGCTCCACGTTATATAGAGGCACGACTTACCAAGTTTGCCATTGAAGTGTGCTTTAATTCCAAAACAACACAATGGAAACTCTCTTACGACAGCCGCAACAAAGAACCAATAGCCTTACCGATAAAATTTCCCTTATTATTAGCCCAAGGCACTGATGGGGTCGGTGTGGGTTTATCAACATCTATCATGCCACACAATTTCAACGAATTGATAGATGCCTCCATTGCCATTCTACAAGAGAAGGATTTTGTTATCTATCCTGACATTCCCACGGGCGGATATATTGATGTTAGCAACTATAACCACGGACAACGGGGTGGTCGCCTACAAATGAGAGCAAAAATTGAGCCTATTGACAAAAAGACACTCGTTATCACTGAATTACCATACGGTGTTACAACTACAGATTTGATAAAAAGCATAGAAAAAGCCGTTGAAAAAAAACAAATTTCTTTGAAAAAAATCAATGACAATACCTCTGATAAGGCTGAAATATTATTACAATTGGGAGCAGAGGCCTCCACAGACCAAACCATAGATGCCTTATATGCTTTTACCAAATGTCAAGAATCATATTCGCCAAATGCTTGTGTGTTTGAAAACAAAAAACCGATATTTGTTGATGTTAAATATATTTTGCGAGCCAATACCCAAAGGACATTGGACTTATTAGAACAAGAACTTAAATTTGAATTGGATGAACTATCAGCGGAATGGCATTGGATTTCATTAGAAAAAATATTCTTTGAAAAACGCATCTATAAAGAATTAGAAAAAGACAAAGATAGTTTTGAGCAACAAATTGAAGCCATAGAACGAGCATTTGACCCTTACAGAAAACTATTTAAACAAGAAATCACAAGAGACGATATTTTAAAACTGACAGAAAAACCTGTTAGAAAGATTTCTAAATTTGACATCAAAAAAGCAGAAGAAAAAATTGTTGAAATTGAGGCAAATATCGATGAGGTACAAAATCATTTAGAACACCTTATCGACTATGCTATCAATTATTTCAAACAAATAAAGAAAAAATATGGACAAGGCCGAGAGCGGAAAACCGAAATTCGCAATTTTGACACTATATCTGTTGAAAAAGTGGCTATTGCCAATCAAAAATTATATGTGGACAAAGAAAATGGATTTGTCGGCATAGGGCTAAAAAAAACAGAAGCGGAATATGTTTGCGATTGCTCAGACATTGATGAAGTGATTGTTTTTAGAGAAGATGGAACGTTTAAGGTGTCAAAAATTGCTGACAAACAATTCTTTGGAACGAATATTATTCATGTTGCGATTTTTTCCCGCAACGATAACAGAACAATATACAATATCATATACTCTGACGGAAAAAACGGCACGTCTTTTGCCAAACGTTTTGCCATTGGAGGAATTACAAGAGATAAAGACTATGATATTACCCAAGGTAAACAAGGCTCAAAAATTCTACATTTCACCGCTAATAACAATGGTGAAGCCGAAGTTGTTAAAGTAACCCTCAAACCCAAACCGAAACTCAAAAAAATAAATTTCATATTTGATTTTAGCACTTTGGCAATAAAAGGACGAGCAGCACGTGGTAATATTGTTTCAAAAAATCCTGTAAAAAACATTCATTTAGTCAAAAAAGGGACATCTACACTCGGTGATTTGGCAATATGGTTTGATGATAGCGTAAATCGCCTAAACACCGAAGAACGTGGCTATAAATTGGGAGATTTTGGTGCATTGGATAAAATTATCGCCTATTACCAGTCCGCTTATTACAAAATAACAAGTTTTGATACATCAACCCATTTTGATGATAATTTGATAAAAGTTGAAAAACTGAAACCCAATAAACCAATTAGCATTATATATCTTGATAAAGAAAAAAATAAATATTTTATCAAACGTATTTTGCCCGAAATTACAGACAAAAAAGTGGAAATGTTGCAAGAGACTCAAAGTGTACAATTGATGACTTTTGATTATCGCCCACAAATAGAAGTGCTATTTTACGGAAAAGACAAAACAGACAAACATACGGAAATAATTGACATAGAAAATTTTGTAGAAATCGGAAAAACAAAATACAAAGGGAAACGCATTCCAATTGAGCATATTCTGTCATTTCAACTTTTAGACCCACTTCCATACGAAGAACCTATTGAAGAATTAGAAATTGAAACAGACAATGCCATTGATGTGTTTGAGGAATTTGAGGGAAACGAACATTTGAAAACCGCCCTTTCTAACGATGACAACAACAAGCCAATAGGTGCAGGAGAACAAATGTCCTTATTTGGTGATGATGAATAAAAGTAGCACGATATTGATTATTGTATTCTTGTTGAGCACAATCAACTTATCTGCTCAACAAAACCGTTTGGTACATGGAGGTGTCCATTTTGGATTTGAAATTCCATTAAACAAAAAAACATTCAATACAGATTTTAAAATATATCAATCGCTCAATTTTAAAGTTGGAGCCATGATTAGAATTGGATACTCTGTTTTTGGACAAATAGGTTTTTACTACGATGTCAATAAACTACAAGTGGAAAATCTAAGGAACAATACCTCTTCTGCCGTTGAATTAGGTTTTTTGAAAATTCCTTTCTTGTTGGGTTATGGCTATTCATTTGGCACAAAAAATCTGTTACGCGTCCATATCGGTTTGCAATATGATGCCCTTGTACACATGAGTAAAAATAAAATCAATTTAGAAAAGAAAGAATTTAATATTCACAATATGAACATATTAGGTAGCATTGGTGTAGATTTACACAATATATCTATTGATATTTCATACGAAAAAGCCATCAAACCGATGGCCGCTTCCACCGAAAGCAAACGATATGCTGATATGTTGTGTCTTATCTTGGGGGTTGTCTTTTGAAAAAAAAGGCTGAACATATTCTCACATTCAGCCACAATTTACAAATTCCAGAATCGTTTTAAGCCAATATTTTCACAAGATTATTCGCCACAAACTCAACTTGTTCATCTGTTAAAAGTGTATGCAATGGCAATGTTATCTCGTTGTGATACATATTGTAAGCATTTGGAAAATCTGCTATATCAAATCCAAGATTGCGATAAGCAGTCATCATGGGCAAGGGTTTGTAGTGTACATTGGTAGCAATACCCTGTTCTGCCATTTTTATAATTTAAAATTGATAACAATTTTCCATCTCCTGCTACATTTTCGAATATTGAAGTCAGTTCTTCTATTGTATTTTTATATACATCTAAATTATTATTTTCAGCTTCAATAAAATTTTGATATGCAGTATTCAATTGAGTTAAAGCTTTATTAATACTTCCATCTTGCCCATTATTAGAGATTTTAATAGAATCAATAAAAGCATCTAATACTTCAGCATGATTTTTTATTGTCGAATCTGCGCTATTATACCAATCAGTTTGAATGCTCTTACTAATGCAAGATTTAAGCTCAATACAAAAATAATTACTATGAGTAGCTTGAGGGTCTTCACATGTATGATATCCTTCATCACATTTTATTTTCCATTCTTCATTTTTACTACTAGTTCCAGCATTAAGATTGCTTAAATATGTACCTAAATTTAATTTATCGTTTGGACTACCTTCTTTAATTAAATCAATATCAGTTGTTGTGTAATCTGTTCTTGTTTTAAATCTATTAATAAAGTCATAATAATAATCTGGCCTAGTTGATATAGCTTCATTAAAATCTTTCTTAGTTTCTAATATTTGATTTCTATAGCCTTTTAAATCTTCCATACTATTTAATGCCTGATTATCCTTTAATCCAAGGTCTCCAGTTATATCTCCATCACCATTAATACATTTATTTAACATATCACCAGCTTCAGTGAGTAAAATAGGTTCTTCTCCATTTAAATTATCCTCACTTACAAGAAATGATACAACAGATATTAAGTCTCTTCCTAATGTTCCAATTAGAGTACAAAAGAATCCAATGAGTAAAGTTAAAATTGTTAGGAGAGCTAAAATATTCCATAAAATATGTACTAAAGATTTTAATAAACATCTACAACAACCACAACATTTATCAAAACAAGATAAAGAAAAGAAAAACATTACAGCCATAAGAGCAGCAATAGCAGCATCTAATACCATTAAAACTGAAAATACTATTTTAAAGGCTAATTTCCCATATTGATCTATTGTATCTGAATAATCAATAATTATACTAGATATTTGATTTTTAACTTCATCAATAGAAGTTTTTATTGGTTCAATTTGGTCAATACCTGAATTCAAAGCATCATCTACATTACTATCAGTAACTACTTTTGAAAATTCAGTTTCTATATTTCCCATTAATTCACTTGATCTTTGTTCTTTTTCATCAAATTCAACACTCCATCCATTTAAGAAGCAAACAGGGGGAGAAAATTGTCTTTCAACACTTGGTGCAACAGGAGGTGTATATTCACCAAATTCATAAACAATATCTAATTTATAATTAATAGAATTAATTTGTTTTTTATTTGCTTTGACATTGTCACTTTGAGTTTTTAATTCAGTATTAAATGCAGTTTTTGCTGTAGTAATTTCACCTTTTTTTTCATTTAAATCATTTGCATAATTGGTTCTTGCCTTAGCAATATTTGTTTTAGTTTGAGTTAAAATATTTTGAATATTATCTATTCCAGCCCAATAAGGTTTAGGTACATTTTCTCCTTCACCAGAAAGAACTTGATCTATAAATTTAAGTATTGAACATTCAGTATCTGCAAGTCCGACAAAAATAGAATTTGATTGTGATAATCCATAAATACTAATACCTAAAACAAAAGCATAAAATACAGAAGTTATAATGAAAAAAGGAAGTTTGCATATGCTCTTTTTACAGCAACAACAACAGCAGCAATTACAGCAGGAGCAAGAGCATAAAGCAATCCATCCAGGAATACTTAATATTGCTAATACTAAAATAATTAAAACAGGAATTAAATGCATAACATATTCCTTAACATTCTCACTGCTGTCACCTTTACCAGCAATTAAATTAATTAATGCATCAACATATTTTTCCTTGCTGCCATTTTCAATTTTATCACTTTTTATCCCAATTGAATCATCATCTCTTGTTAAATAATAATTTTTCAATTCTTCAGAGCCTTTTGAGCATATAGCATCTGTATCAGAAGTAAAATCGAGTTGTCTTAAAAATAAATTTTGAACAAATTCATGCTCCTTTTTTAGCTTTCTTCTTCTATTTACAGAGTTTGAATTTAGCATTAGGAAAGGACAAAATATTATTGCAAGAAGAAATATATGATAATATTTCAACTTTGGTTTGAATTTTTTATTCTGAGCTGACATTTTTATATTCAAATTTAATATTTGAAATTTTATATTATTTGATTAATTAAATTTTATAAAAAAGGATTTTTTCAATTCAATAAATTAATTATAATTTATTAAAATTAATTAATAAATTATTTAATTATATATTTATTATTTATTTATAATTGAA
>CALAVA010000273.1 GCA_937892025.1 uncultured Bacteroidales bacterium | reverse complement strand
AGTTCAGACGTGTGCTCTTCCGATCTAGAGTGATTGGTTTCACTCGTGACAGCGACGGTTTGTTGCGCATTGTCCTCACCCAGCCCTACATACGCTGCCTACGCTTGGCAACAAAGGTAGAGATTGACGCAATGGTAGCAGAAACCGGTTTGTTAAAAAAAGATGTAAAGGCCGTTGTGGACTCTTTTGTTAATGTAACAACAAAAGAATTGAAAACCAAAGAAGGTAGAGTATGTATACCAGGTTTCCTTACAGCAACTGTAATTAACCGTCCAGCACGTAAAGGCAGAAACGTTCGTACCGGTGCTGTTATCAAAGTTCCTGCAAAGAAAGTTGTTAAATTTAAAGCAGGTTCTACTTTGGCAGAAGCAGTAAAAAAATAATTCTTGTTTCTGAACTTATTGACAAAAAATCTGCTTCATCATACAGAAGCAGATTTTTTTTATGAATAAATCTGTTTTAATAAAAAAATGAATGATTTAATTGCTTATTTAAAGGAATATATATCAGAAGAACGTTATAGAAAGATAGAAACCATCAGTGCAAATCGTACCAATCATTTGACCGTGGCGGTTGAAAACTTGTATCAAAGTCATAATATGAGTGCTGTTTTGAGAACAACAGAGTGTTTAGGCATTCAAAATGTGCATATTATTGAAAATAATTTTCATTATCAAATCAGCAAGGAGGTGTCTATGGGGGCGGATAAATGGCTGACAATTCATCGCTATAATCAAGAAACGGACAATACAACAACATGCTTGCAACAACTTAAAAAGCAAGGTTATAAAATAGTGGCAACTATGCCCTCAGAAAAGGATAAAATGATAGATGATATTGATATTTCCACGCCAACAGCATTTGTTTTTGGTACAGAATTGTTGGGTTTAAGCGATAAGGCTATTGCTATGGCAGATGAATTTGTGAAAATACCCATGTATGGATTTACAGAAAGTTACAACATCTCCGTCTCTGTGGCTTTAACAATGATGAATGTGGTGCAAAGATTGCACCATTCTGATATAAAATGGCAATTGTCTGAACACGATTTGACAGCATTGCGTTTAGAGTGGATAAAAAAAAGCATTAAAGACGTGGAAGGTATTATTGAAAGATATAAACAATTATATTAAAACTGCAAAAAGGAAACAAGCCGTTTTTGGATAATGTTGATATTCAATAATATAAAAGCAAAAAAAATAAGGTAAAATATCAACTTGTATTTCATTGTTTTTTTTACCATTCGCTTTTTCGGAGGGTGGTATTTTTTTTGTGACACTTAAATTTTTGTGTGTATTAGGTTTATTTTGGGCTGATATAGATGAGGACAAGTGATAATATTGTATAGATGATATTAGGTGTCCAAGCCGCCCAAAACGGCGAAAAACCGCCATAGATAGCAAACATTTGAGAGATTTGTAATAACATAATAAACGAAAAAGCAATGATAAAGCCTACCAGTAAATGCAAGCCTGTTCCTTGTCTGGATTTGCGGCTGGATACACAAAAACCTATGATAGTCAATATGATAGTTGCAAAAGGGAAGGCTATTCTTCTGTGTTTTTCAAACTCATAACTTTTGACCATCGGGGAGCCTTTGGCTATTTCTTCATTGATAAATTGTCGCAAGTCTTTAGAGTTCATCATGGCGATGCCGTCTTTAATGTAGATGAAGTCAGATATTTGTACGTTTAATATTGTGTCTAAGGTTTCTCCTTCCCAAAGGCGTTCGTCTTTATTGTCAAATTTTCGTATGAGAAAATCGCCCAATTGCCATTGATTGTTGGTAGAATCCCATTGAATGGTTTGTGAACGCAATTTGTAGGATATGCCATTAGGAGATAGGGTTTCGTACCAAAAATTGTAGCCGATATTGTTTCTGTTATCCCAATAGTGTATGTAAGCATAGGTATTTTTATCTAATTTTATATGATTATCCACTTCTTTGCTTCTAATTTGTCGGGAAACATATTTTTCTTTGAACAACATCATGTTTTTGGAGGTTTGTGGAATAAGTGAATTGGTTAGATAAAATGATAATAGACCAATGCAAATAGCAGAGAAAATATATGGTACCATTAGTCTGTAAAAACTTATGCCGGCATTAAGAATGGCGACAATTTCTGTGTTTACAGATAATCGAGAGGTAAAATAAATGACAGCCACAAAAGTAAATAGTGGACTGAAAGTGTTGGCAAAATAGGGAATAAAATTCAAATAATAGTTGAAAAATATCTCTTTGAAAGGGGCATGTCCGTCTAAAAAATCTTGAATATTTTCCGCCAAGTCAATTACGACAACAATC
>CALAVA010000272.1 GCA_937892025.1 uncultured Bacteroidales bacterium | reverse complement strand
CTCACCTTCACGCTCCACGTTTCACATTTTTCACAAAAAGATTTCTAATTCGCTCATTTTTTTTGAGGAAAGTCTATTTTCTACTTATCATTATTATCTCACCCTTGCTGGTACGTATTGAATACTTGCAAAGGTGGATTCTCCTATTGATTGAAGTTGAGAGACTGACCTCTGCCCGCTTGTCGGGCGTGGTTTCTTAAAGAAACCATATTGCTTTGGTTCTTTACATTAAAGAACGCTTCTTTTGCTTCATTTTCTTTTAAAGAAAATGAAGGATAAAAAAGTATAAGTTTCACTATGGTGGCTGGAAGAGATGTATTTGCAAGTAAGTAAGAATAATAATTTCATACTTTCTTTGAAAACCCCAAAGAAAGTATGAAAGAGGTAGCGGTGGTGAAAGGCGGGCAAGCCTTTATTTGCTATAAGTTCTTATTGAGGTAGAGGTCGCTATCGGTCATTTCTACAGAGACATAGTTTATTTGTCCTCCCAATGGAGGATTAAGTTTGCGTATCTCTACCTCAACATGCTTAACTTCTGCAAAAGTTTCTTTAATGGCTTTGATAATTCTACCTGCGACATGTTCTAATAGGTTAGAAGATATTTTCATTTGTTCAGCAATCAGCTTATAGACATCTTGATAGTTGATTGTTTTTGTCAAATCATCGTCTATGGTGGCTTGTGTGACGGCTGTTTCTATGCTACAATTCACCAAAAAATGGGTGCCGACAATTTTTTCTTCGTCAAAACAGCCATGGAAGGCATAAAATTTCATTCCCTTGATATTTATCTTTGCCATAATCTAATTATTACCGACATTTTTGACATTCGTTTTTTCTCCCACCACCCAAATCAAATCGTTTTCTCTGAATTTCATAGTCAGCGGTGGATTAAAGGTTTCTATGCCGTTTCTTTCCACACAGACGACCATACAGCCTCCTTTTTCTCTAATTCCAGATTCTGCTATTGTCAAATTGAGATATTTAGAATTTGGGGTGATGACAAAAGAGGCCAACTGCATATTTTTTTTATGTTTAACTGGTTTGTTTTCAGTATCTTCTACCCATTTTTGGAAAGAGGAAATTTGTTTATCTGTCCCCAAAATAACGAGTCTATCTCCCGGGTAAATATAGTCCACTCCTGAGGGCAGATAAATGTCTTTGCTTCCTCGTTCTATTTTCACAATGCTAACTCCGTACTTATCATAACAGGCTGTTTGTGCAATTGTTTGACCGACCATTTCAAAATCTGGGGAGACAAGAATTTGAGCCAAATGGATGTCTTTTCCTGAAAATTGAGATTGTATGCTTGTTTGAATAGGGTGTTTTTTTCTTTCTTCTTCTTCTCGTTGTGTCAAATTGGTTATAAATCGATGTTCTATTTTTGTGAATCTCAAAAAAGACATTCTAGACATAAGCAGGAACAATCCCAAAGCCAAGGCTACGACAATGATAATCCAAGAGATAGAAGAGAAGGCTTTAGAAAGTACGATACCCAAATAGAGTACCACCAAAAATATCCTCAAGAGCAACAAGGCGACAATAGGTGCTCGGTTGTATTTGCTGTTGTCCCACAATTGATGGATAATAGCAATATCTTCTTTTCCACCGGTGAGCATTCCTCGCAAAAATGGGGCAATTGCCAAGATGGTTGCCACGGCACACAAAACATCTCCCCAAGGGTCAGCAATATAGCCTTGCACAAAAGGGAAAAACCAAACAAAAGAAAAGGTGATGATGGCAATAACCAATACAGACATAATCACCATTCGGAGAATATAGGTTTTTATCATTTTTTTCCATGCACTATCTTTTGGAATAGTATTTGAACCCGAAGCATATTTATTTAGGAGAACGACAAATTTTTGTGGCAAATGGTTTTCTATCCATAGGGCAACAGGCTCTGAGGCTCTGATGCAATAAGGTGTAGTAAAAGTTGTGATGACAGAAACAGCAACAATAATCGGATAGATATAATCGCTCAACACATTTAAGGACAATCCTAAAGTGGCAATGATAAAGGCGAACTCACCAATTTGAGACAAACTTGCTCCAACCTGAAAGGCGGTTTTAAGGTTTTGTCCTGAAAGGAGTACTCCAAAGGCGGAAAACAAGGTTTTTCCAAAAATGGTAACAAATGTCAATATCAGTATAGGCAACCAATAAGTAGCCAAAATGTGTGGGTCAACCATCATACCGACAGAGACGAAAAAAATGGCTCCGAACAAATCTTTTATTTGTTTTGTCAATCGTTCAATACGCTCTGCTTCTACGGTTTCAGCCAAAATAGAACCCATCACAAAAGCACCTAAGGCAGAAGAAAAGCCCGTATGTGTCGCCAAAACAACCATTCCAAAACATAAGCCAATGGAAAAGATTAACAAAGTTTCATCGTTCATATAATTGCGAAACTTGTTGAAAAATGTCGGCAAGATATAAATACCAATCAAAAACCACAAAATGAGGAAGAATACCAATTTTAAGATATTGAATAAGATGTCCGTTCCCGCAAATTGTTGTCCGACAGCAGCCGTGGATAACAAAACCATCATCAAAATAGCCACCAAATCTTGAATGATAAGCACAACGAGGGTGATATTGGCAAATTTTTGCTGCATAACACCCAAATCTTCAAAGGCTTTGATGACAATCACTGTTGAAGACATACATAACATACCGCCCAAGAATATACTTTCCATCATCGTCCAACCCATTAGCTGCCCAATGAACATGCCCAACAAAGCCACCAAAATAACTTCAGTACCCGCAGTGATAAAGGCTGTACTCCCTAAGGTGAATAGTTTCTTAAAACTAAATTCCAAACCCAAAGCAAACAAAAGGAATATGATACCAATCTCCGACCATTCTTGCACACTTTGCATTTCTACTACCGTTGGGAAAATGCCGAAATGTGGCCCGACAAAAAAACCCGCAACGATATATCCTAAAACCACAGGCTGTTTTAATAACTTAAAAACCAACGTTATAATGCCAGCAGAAATCAATATTAAAGCTAAATCTGTTACAAGATGCAATTCTTCAGACATGTTTTTTTTCTATTTTATTTTTATTTTAATCATCATTTAATTATCATTTAAATATCATTTACGCCTCGTTTTCAGCAAGATAGTCTTCTGCTTTCCATTCAACATAAGAACTTGCGGTTTCTGATAAAATGACACTAACCAAACGATTGCCTCCGTTGTTTAATGCTTGCATTAGTGTTTCTACAAAATCAAGCAATAAATTTTCAGACGTAGGTGTATAATCTGTCAAAACCAACTTTTGTTGTTCTGTAGATAAGGCTTTAATAATTTGAGTATCTGCATTTTTTCCCAAGACAATAGCATGGTCAAACTTTTGAATAATATGGGTTTCTACTATTTTTTTTAAATCTCCAAAATCAATCACCATTCCATTTTTGGGGTCATTGATATTTTCTTTAGGATAGCCTGCTACTGTAACTTGCAAACGATAGGAATGTCCATGTATATTTTTGCAGGGACCGTCATATTTTTCAAGGGCATGAGCCATCTCAAAAGTAAATATCTTAGTTACACGTATTCTTGACTTCATGTGTGTTGTTTTACAATATTAGCAATTTATTGCAAAGGTATATATTTTTTTTATCAAAAAGTCGTTATCGTAATTTTTTCTTTGTAGGCAAAGTTTCTTTGAGGCTATAAATGAAAATATTTATTCTTACAATTCAACTGATTTAGAAAATTTTATTATCTTTGCATTTTAGGAATCAAAAAAAATATGGCATTTTACGATATTGTAGTAGTAGGAGGTGGGCTTAGTGGCACTACTGCTGCCCGACTTTTGGCAGAAAAAGGATACAAGGTTCTTATTGTAGAAGAGAAAAAACATCTTGCCGGACAAATCTATGATTATAAAGATACAGCAGGCATTACCGTTCATCGTTACGGACCGCATATTTTTCATACAAAAATAGAAAAAGTATGGCGTTTTGTGAATAGGTTTGCAGAATTTTCCAACTTCCAACACCATGTGTTGAGTTTTGCAAACGGAAATCTTATCAATTTTCCTATCAATAGAAACACCTTAAATACAGTTTTTGGCTTACAATTATCAAACGATGAGGTGGAAGATTTTCTTAAACAAGAAGTGGAAAAATCTACTTTTAACAATCCGCCCCAATCGTTTAGAGATGTTGTTGTCTCTCAAGTTGGAGAACATTTGTATCGTTTGTTTTTTGAGCATTATACACAAAAACAATGGGCTTGCAATCCGGAAGACTTGTCGCCTGCTTTGGCAGGAAGAATACCCGTTAGAACCAATAACGATAGTCGCTATTTTACCGACAAATATCAAGGTTTGCCTATTAACGGATATACAGCAATGATTAACAACATGATAGCCCATGAAAACATCGCTGTTTTGTTAGGCATTGACTATCTGTCTATCAAAGAGGAATTGAACCCGCAACTGATAGTTTATACAGGAGAATTGGATAGGTTTTTTGGCTATCAATACGGCAAACTCACCTATCGTTCTGTCAAACTGCATTTTCAAACTTTAGACCAAGAGCAATTTCAAGTGGCACCTGTGGTGAATTATCCCAACGATTATGATTATACGCGCATTACGGAATTTAAGCAAATGACGGGCGAAAAATCCCCAAAAACTACCATTTGCTATGAATATCCATCGGCCGAAGGATTGCCCTTTTATACCATGCCCAACCAAGAAAACGACCGCTTAAGAGAACGCTATATGCAAGAAGTTAAAATTTTGGAAGATAACAAAACCCATCTTTTTATCGGGCGTTTGGCAGAATACAAATACTATAATATGGACTCGGCAATAGACTCTGCCATGAATAGAGTAGAACAATGGTTGCAGAAAAGATAAAACAAATATTTATTAAATACAAAAATTTTATCCTATACGGAATTATCGGAGGCTTTTGCTCCTCCTTAGATTTTTTTATCACTGTTATATTGAATGAAATTGGAATCAACTCTTTGATTTCAAATATTATAGGTGTTTTTACGGGAATCACTGTCAGTTTTTTTCTCAATGCTTATCTCAATTTTAAACAAACCGACAAATTGTTGGAGCGAGCCTTAAAATTCTATACCGTAGGTTTTTTAGGCTTGTTGCTGTCTTTGCTTATTTTGATACTCGGAGATGCCTTGTGGGGGTATCACAAACCGATAACCTTTTTTGGCATAAGCATGGGAACAAATAACATAGAAGCCATATCTGACAATTCTTATGATTGGCATTTTATCATTGTAAAGTTCATCTCTATATTTGTAGTTGCCTTATTTCAGTTCTTTTTGAATAAATTTGTTACGTTTAAAAAATCAAAATAACATCATGGACACTTTGTATATTGTAATGCCCGCCTACAACGAAGAGGCAAACATAGAAGAGGTTATCGGTCAATGGCACCCCGTTTGCGAACAAATAACCCAAGAGGGCAATCAGGCTCATTTGGTTATCGCCAACGATGGTAGCAAAGACAACACTTTTTCTATTATGCAACAACTACAAGAAAAATATCCACTATTGATACCTTTGGACAAAACCAATTCTGGACATGGAGCAACCTTGTTGTTTTTGTACAATTATGCCATTGGGCAAAAGGCTAATTATGTTTTCCAAACCGATAGCGATGGCTGTCGGCACTGCCCAGCTGA
>CALAVA010000271.1 GCA_937892025.1 uncultured Bacteroidales bacterium | reverse complement strand
TATACCTTTTTCTGGTGCAGCCTTGTATTGTTTGGCAAAAGATGCTGTTTTTTCGTTTACTTGTTGTTCAAAATCTGTTTCTAATTCGTTTTGTACTTTTTGAATATCAACAATCATGTCGCAGTATCTGGAATAGGCAAAATTGCTTACTCTATTAAATAGCCAAAATGCAGATGTTTTGGAATAGGTAAGCATGTTTCCGTTTCCTTCTTGAAAACAGCGTGGTATTTTTGTTATTCCGCAGAACATAGGAGTATAGCAAGTGCTATAGGTGTCATCAACGCCAAACCAAAGGACACCACCGACGGGAGCAGGATATTGGCTTCGCATTTGAGCAACAAAAGAGAAGCCGGTTTGTTGGGTGGAAGTAGCACGTTCATGAATATATTTTTTCCCTTCGTATGACCATGTCATCGGTCGCCAACGATAAGGACAAGCAAAAGGTCCGGCACCTTTGTCTTTGGTCATATCCATAGAGGTGCCTTCATAATGGTCTCTCATAAGTTTGATGACATCTGCGAGTCCTAATTGTTCAGTGGGTTCTATCCATAAGGGCATTCTGTGTTTGAGATTGTCCCCACGAGCATAGTCTTCGTATGCGGCCATTTGTTGGGGATTTATTTTCATAAAAGCAGCCCATACTCTTGCTTCACAATATCTTGCTCCACCAAAATCCAAAGGACAATAAACATCACTAAAACTGAAATTTTCATCACTTCCATTATAAATTCCTATTGCTCGTGCATAAGAAATAACGTCAGAAGCATAGACTACTTCTACATCAGGATTGAATATTTTTGATATGTTTTTACTACTGATACTTGTTTTTCCATTTTCTTTGGGAAATGTTGTTATACGGGCTTGATTGGCATGTCCGCACACATAGCCATCGGGGACACGCATGGCCACCCATACCATACCTTTGGTATTTCTTTTAGGGTCGATATTGCCTTTTTTGTCTTTTATTTTTTCCCCTTTGCCAATAAGTTCCATTATCCATACTTCGTTGGCATCGGCAATAGAGAAAGACTCACCTGAACTATGATAACCATATTGAGAGGTTAGTTCGTGCATAATTTTGATAGCCTCTCTGGCCGTCTTTGCTCTTTGTAGGGTGGTATAAATAAGGCTACCATAATCCATAATACCCTCTTTGTCTGTTAATTCTGACCTTCCTCCGTAGGTTGTTTCGGCAATGGTTAGTTGATGTTCATTCATGTTGCCGACAACAGAATAAGTTTTTGTTACTTGTGGAATGGTGCCGAGTTTTTTACCACTATCCCAATCATAAATATCCACCATTGTTCCGGCAGGATAGGTGGCGGCAGGGCGGTAATATAATTCTCCATACAAAGTGTGGGAATCTGCCGCATAGGTTACAAACGTAGAACCATCTTTACTGGCTCCTTTGGTAACTAAAAAGTTAGTACAAGCCTGTGCTACATTGTAGCCGAACAACAGCGTGCAGGCTATGACAGCGATAATCAATTTTTTGTTATACATCATATTTATTAATTTATTTATTTGACAATAATATATTTAAATATTTTTCGGTTTGTTGTATGAATCTTGAAAAGTCGTTTGCTGAAGGTGTGTGTATGGAAAAATCCATATAAGTGATAAAATCATTGTTATTGCCAATACGGATATTTGCCTTGATGAATGATTGAAAGTAATAAAACAGATTGTTAGCAATCGTATCAAACAGAAGCAACATATCAAAAGATTTATTTTGTAGCAAAGTGAGAAATACAGAGCATTTGAGTGCGGAAATAGATTTTTTATTTAACT
>CALAVA010000270.1 GCA_937892025.1 uncultured Bacteroidales bacterium | reverse complement strand
ATGCGGAGGTTGTCCTTGACGGAGAGGACATACTTGTTGACAGCGGCAGGTACATATACAGAAAACCAAATAATAGAACTTAGTAGCAATCTGATTATAGAAGGAGGCTATTTTTTTGACAATACAAAAAACAATTGGATAAGACACACTGATTCTACTACAACCATCAATATAAATGCCATTACAAATATAGGAACCGCCAACCATAGAATAGGATTTCGTTCTGTCAATGACACCAACTGGATACTCAAAAACCTTACTATCAATATTGTAGGAGCAACAACAGCTGATAGACACTCTTCTGGGAAAGGAACAAGTGTGTATGGTATTTACGTTTCTGGCAATAGTGCTAACACTTATGTAGAACGTTGCAATCTTATCATTGGCGATGCTGGCAATGGGTTAGATGGAACAGCAGGCACTAACGGTTTAACAGGGAACAATGGCACAGTTGGTGCTATTGGAACATCTATTTTGGGTATGTACACAGGAGGCTCTTCTGTTGCTGGTGGTGCAGCGAAAGGGAGTGGTACTTTAGCAGGAGGGAAAGGTGGAAATAGTGGTGCTGGGAAAAATGGCACAGTAGGCGGTTCAGGCAATGCAGGAAGCGATGGTTCTGCAGGAAATAGTGGTGGTGGCGGTGCTATTGGTGGAACCAAAGGTTCCGGTGGTGCCAAAGGTGGAAATGTCGGTGGTAATGGTGGTAATGGTGCCAATGGAACAAATGGTACCGATGGACAAGTTGTCAGTGCTTATACCATCAATGAATACTTTGAACCTGGAGGGCAATCAGCCTCAGGTTCTAATGGAACCGGTGGTGCTGGCGGTGGCGGTGCTGGTGGCGGTGGTAGCAAATCAGGTACAGGCTCATGGTCTGGTGGTGGCGGCGGCGGTGGCGGTACCGCTGGCTATGGCGGAACTGGTGGCTATGGCGGTGGTAGCGTGTTCGGTTTATACACCTACAACATATCATCACCCTTATCTGTAAAAGCAACACACGTTTTTTGTGGAAAAGCAGGCTGTGGCGGCACAGGAGGAAATGGTGGCACAGGAGGAAATGGTGGCACAGGTGGTGCAGGATATGTTAGCGGACAAGGCGGTAGTAGCATACATGGTGGCACAGGTGGAAACGGCGGAAAAGGTGGAAACGGCGGAAAAGGTGCCAATGGAGCAGACGGAATAGTTATACCATATATATCAGTAACTTCTACCGGATATGAACAAATAATAATTGACACACTTTCCTCAACAGATTCCACTATACTTATCTCATCTATTGAATATACATCTTCTACAAAATCTCAAATTATAATAAATGGGACAAAAACAAGTTTGCAGAATGGCTTACATTTTGTAAACAACATTCTTCCCGATTCAAGCAGTTACACAACAAATTCTGACACTGCAATTATTGTTGCCAACAACGAGGGACTTTTTACAATCAACAATATTGGAGAAACTATATTTATTGGCAATATTAGAACTTTAGGTACAATTTCTGTTACAGACAGCGTGCCATGGGGGCAGACAATTGTTGCTACCTATTCTGATTCAACAACTCCACTTACCTACAAATGGCAATTGGTAGATAGTATAGGAAACATCATCTCCACTTCCGATTCTTCGGCTTTTTCTATCAATACAGAAAATTTGTTCACCAAAGGTGCTAATGGTTGTTTGTATCATGTTTCCCTAATGGTAAAGAACTTGGAAGAAGGCGAATCTGATTATATATGGGCATCATTCCGTCTTTATCCAACATTGGTACACATCACCATATCACCAGACACAGTATTTACTTATGATGGTTTGGCCAAACAAATAACAGCCACTCCAGATTTGCCCAATATAGACTTGGCAATATTATATAATGATTCCAATACCAATCCCATCAATGCTGGAGTTTATCAAGTAACAGTTTCAGTTACGACAAACAATTATTATGGAGAAGCATTTACGACTTTGCTCATCAACAAAGCACAAGGGGCAATCAGTATGCGAAACACAACTTTTACTTATGATAGTATCGCCCACTACCCGACTATCAACACGGCTCCCAATGGGTTAAACTATCATATTTTGATAAACGATAATGATTCTATATTGCCCATCAATGCTGGCATCTACAAAGTTACAGCCATCCTTGATGAAACCAATTACGAAGGAGAAGATTCTGTTATACTAACCATAAATAAAGCCACGGCAAATATCAATTTTTCCGACATCATAACCGCTTACAACACCATGCCCCAAGAGGCTACCATTACAACAACGCCTGCCTCATTGCAGACCATTGTTAGTTATAGTGGCGATACCCTTCCGGTACAAGTAGGAAGTTATACCATTTATGCAAACATTGTTGATAGTAATTACGAAGGTTATGATAGTGCAACATTTACTATAACTAAATGTACTGCGGTACTAAGCATGCAAGATACCACTCTCGTTTACGATGGACTACCACATCAGATAAATAGTTCAATAGAACCTAATTTTGTTAATTATAGCATAACTTACAATGGCGACACGGCTATACCGACTCAAGCAGGTATATATAATGTGATTGCTATCAGCACCGACACATTTGCGGTTCCTTCTATCAAAACGGCAAGATTAACCATTACAAAGGCAAATGCCCAAATTGAAGTTGCCAATCTCATTCACACTTACGATGGAACAGCAAAAACAATTCAAATAAATACCATTCCCGCTGGTTTAAATACTTCAGTTTTCTATAATAATGACATCATTCCGCCAATTAATAGTGATACCATAAGTGTAAAAATAATCATTTCTGATAACAATTTTGTGGGTGAATTAGACACCTTTATGGTTATCAACAAAGCCATAGCAACCATCACTCATTCGAATTTACGACAAATTTATAATGGGAATGAGTTAAATGCTGGTGTTATAACCAATCCTGCAAATCTATCCGCTATTACAACGTACAATGGTAGTTTGCAACAACCTATCAATACAGGTATTTATATTGTAGAAACAACTATTCTTGATAGAAATTATGAGGGTTACCAAATAGACACTATGATAGTAGAAAAATCTTCTGCCATTATTCATATTTCAGACCTACAACATATTTTTGAAATATGAATAATGGCAGAAGATTTTTCTACTATTCCTGCAAATTTAAATTATCAAATCTTATATGACCAATCGTCAATTTATCCCATCAATGCTGGCTACTATCAGGTTTCAGTAATTATTGAGGACAGCAATTACTACGGACAAGAAAATGCAGTGATGGTCATAGAAAAGGCACCAGTATCTATACACTTTGCCGATTTGAGACAAGTATATGATATGCAGCCCCACCAACCAAGCATTAGCCTTTCAGATAGTGTAAATTATAGTGTTTCTTTCAATGGTTATGTCACAAGTTCTGTTGTAAATGCAGGTGTTTATAATGTTGTTGTAAATATTACCGACTCGAATTATATCGGTTGTGATAGTGCTTTGTTTACGATAGCAAAAGCACAGGCTTTGTTTGATATTCAAGACACCATAATAGGGTACAATGGACAGGAACAATCAGCCACCATACAAGTTTCTCCTTCCTTTACCAATTATGAGGTTTTGTATGAAGGGAATGTTCAATTACCAATAAATGCAGGCATATACAAAGGTAATATTGTCATTAAAGACACCAATATTATCGGTGATACAACGTTTAACTTTTACATTTTGCCTTTAAGTGTAAATGTTATTGTTGAAGATACCATTCATGTTTATGACGGGACGCCCAAATCTATATCCGTTCAAACGTCCGATAGTGTAGCGTTTAATGTTGTTTATTATCAGAACGACATAGCGGTAGAACCCATTAATGCAGGTCGGTATGATGTTGAAATTTATATTACAGAACCTAATTACGACCCACAGCCGTTCCATTATTCTCTATTGATAGAAAAAGCCCCTGCAGAAATTCATTTTGGAAACTTATCTTTTGTTTATGACAACACTCCAAAATCCGTAGAAGTGATTACCAATCCAGAAAATCTCAATGTAACCATTACCTACAACGGGAGTATGGAACTGCCTATTGCTACTGGCAATTATCTTGTTACCGCCGTAATTGATGATACGAACTATCAAGGTTTTGCTAACGACACGCTATATATTATTGATAATACAAACATTCAAGAAAAAGAGACAGTTCAATGGATAGCCAATATATATCCCAACCCGACCAAAGGACAAGCCACCTTATCCATTGAACAAATCTCAGATAATTGCAACATACACATTCTTGATATCCAAGGGAAAATTGTACATCAAGAACATATTACCAATACGAATGGCACATTGACTTATCAAGTCAATATCTCCAATTTAAAGAATGGTGTTTATTTCATTCGTATTCAAAGCGACAAGACAAGTATCGTCAAAAAGTTAATCAAAGAATAAAAAATCATAAAAAAGACTATCAATTTTGATAGTCTTTTTTATTGTACAATGTCTTCTCCATAATTATAATGGACAAGCATATATGAGGAGTTATGAATTTTCTATTTCTGTATTTTTTGTAATATACTATTCAACAAAGATTTTTTTTGTTTTTGAGGCTGTATTTTTTTTGCCAAATCTGACATTTGATAGGAGGAGAGTGTAAAATATCTTTTTCTAAGCACAATCAAACGCACAAGCCACACTAAAAAAAATCCATCTGAAAGGATATGATATACAATATTCCAAGGTTTTGGAAGCGTAAAAAACAGC
>CALAVA010000269.1 GCA_937892025.1 uncultured Bacteroidales bacterium | reverse complement strand
GATATTGGTTATAATTTATATCAACACTCCGGAAATATGGAAGAATATAAAGAATATACCGTTACTAACATTGATGGTAGAACAAATACTGTTGAATTTAAGAATGGTGTTAAAATTGAAGTCGGACAAGTGATGGGAGATACGCAGGATTCCGACCAAATCCGCCGTATTCAAATAAGAGAAACGATTTTGAGCCACTTGGAACGGGAAAGACAACTACATTTGCATTTTCGGGCAGATGAAGTGGCAAAATATAAGGAATATGAAGGAAGTGTGGCTAAAAACGGTATCTATGCCCAAATGTTTGAAGAAGAGTATAAAGATATTGTTGACCACTATGTCGGAGAACTGGGCGATAGCGAGTATGTCCGTTATCTGAAAGGCATTGAAGCACATCAAACCCACGCCGGATATTTCTCTATTGATAAGAAAAGTAATCACTTTATTGACGGCAAGATTGATAAGAAAGAGCAAAGTTCAACCGATATTGATGCTTATGACTTGATTATGAAAAATAAGGAACGCCTGCTTGACCGTAAAGAGCCAGTGCGCTTTATCTTTTCACACTCGGCATTAAAAGAGGGGTGGGATAATCCGAATGTATTCCAAATCTGCACCTTAAAGCAAAGCGGAGCCGAAGTGCGTAAACGCCAAGAAGTCGGTCGTGGATTACGTTTGGCCGTTAACCAAAACGGTGAGCGCATGGATGCAACCGTTTTAGGTGAAGATGTTCACAATATCAATGTATTAACCGTGATAGCTAATGAATCTTATGATGCTTTTGCTAAAGGATTGCAAACCGAACTTGCGGAAGTTATTACCGATAGACCGAAGAAAGTTACGGCCGATTTGTTCAAAGACAAGTTTATTCAAGATGCTAACGGAAATAACGAAATTATCACCAGTGATATGGCCGGAAAAATCTACTTTAATATGGTTAAAAATGACTATGTTAATGAAAATGGCGAACTGACCGACAAATACTATGAAGATAAGAAAGCCGATACTTTGGTTGTGCCGGAAGAATTTAAGGAAAGCAAAGATAGCCTTGTACGCATTTTGGATATGATTTACGATACCAAAGGCATGCAGCCGGAAGACGCACGTAAAAACGATGTGGACATTAAGGTTAATACCGAAGCCTTGAACAAAAAAGAATTCCAAGAATTGTGGAAGAAGATAAACGTCAAATCAATCTATGCAGTTGATTTTGAAGGTCAAGAATTGATTAAGAAAGCCATAGATGCCCTTAATAGCAAATTAAAGGTTTCTAAAATGGTTGTAAATATTACAACTGGTACGATGAAAAACATAAATTCTAAACAGGATTTATTTGATGGCCTCGCTTTTGAAACAAAACCTGATGCAACCAAAACAGAAAAAATTACATCTGTTGCCACATCTATTAAATATGACCTTATCGGCAAATTGGTTGATGAAACCGGTTTAACCCGTCAAACTATTGTTAAAATATTGCAGGGCATGGAAAAAGCTATATTTGACCAGTTTAAGAGTAATCCGGAAGAATTTATTATCAAAACAGCCAATCTAATCAATGAACAAAAGGCAACATTGATTATTCAGCATATTGCTTATAGCAAGATTGATGGGGATAATGTTTATGATACATCAATCTTTACCGAGCCAACATTGAAAGGAAAATTCGGTATCAATGCTATGGCAACACACAAAAACATTTATGACCACTTGTTATACGATTCAACGATAGAAAAGGATTTTGCAGAAAAACTGGAAGAAGCCAAAGATGTGGTGGTTTATGTTAAATTGCCGAAGGGATTTTATATTTCAACACCGGTCGGAAAATATAATCCGGACTGGGCAATAGCCTTCAATCAGGAACATGTTAAGCACATTTATTTTGTGGCCGAAACCAAAGGTAATATGTCAACGCTTGAGTTAAGAGATATAGAAAAAGCAAAGATTGAGTGTGCAAAGAAGCATTTTGCCGCAATTTCTAATCAAGAGGTTGTGTATGACGTTGTAAGTAATTACGACGAGTTGATGACGAAAGTGATGGCAGGATAGAGAAATAGGAAATATAATCATAAAACGGCTGTGTTTAGTAATCAACAGAAAGAACATAATTGGAACATTTTTCTTGATTCAAAATTTTATTTTGTTATCATTCTACTCATAAAGGAGAATATTGATGGCAAAGAATGATTTTTTTGATACACCTAAACCTCACATATTACTAAAATTGAAAGTATTAGAAAAGTATCTACAGACTTATGCGTAGAGTTTATAAATCTATCGCATTTATAGATGCTTATGCGGGTACAGGAAAATATAAGGATAAGCAAGGAAATGAGTATAATGGCAGCCCGATTATAATGCTTAATGCATTAAAACGTATTTTGAGCATTGAAAATGGTAAGTGTCAAATCGCAAAATATTATGCTAATGACCTTGATGCTGATAGATGTAGAGAATTATCATCAATATTATCATCAGATAATGATTTATACGAAGTTCATCAAAAAGAAGCAAAGAAGTTTATTTCAGAGTGTTTATTAAATGTGTGTCCGAGGTATGGTAGTATATTGTTCTTTATAGACCCATTTAACTATTCTATCCTAAAAGAGGATATAGATAATATTTTTATACAATGTAGTGAATTTTATTCTGGAGGACAAAGTGAAGTTATTTTATTTTTGCCAATATCAAATATATACAGATTTAAAGCGCTAAATGAAAATAAAACGGTTGTAAATTTTATTGAAAGTTATGGTATTGATTTAAAGGAAGATACAGATACTGATAAATTTATGGAGAGAATTAGGAATGCTCTCGCAGGAATAGACAAATATTGTGCTTCAGTCAAATTAAAAGAAGGTGCTAATACTTATGCATTATTCTTTATAGGAAAACATATCTATGGTGTTGATAAATTTATGGAAGCAAGAGATAAGTGCTTAAATCAAGATACGAATATGGAATTGTCTATACTACCGGAAACTCCAGCGGGTTTACTGAAAAGCAAAATTGAAAAAGCTCCAATGTTTAATTGGGAAATTTATGAATGGGCAATGCGAAATAATATTAGTGCTTTACAAATAAAAAACTTGGTTGAGCAGTTAGAGATTAAAGAAAATTTAAAGAAAAATTACATAAACTGTAAACCAAGAAAAGGAACCTATTATCTTAACCATAAAAATTGGGCTGATAAAAGCAAAATGATTCAATATTTCTTTGAGGGGAAATAAATGGCTAGCAAGATAGAATGGACAGAGGAAACTTGGAATCCTATAACAGGTTGTACGAAGATAAGTAGTGGTTGTAAGCATTGCTATGCAGAGGTAATGGCAAAAAGATTACAAGCAATGGGAATGAAGGGTTATGAAAAAGGATTTAAGTTAACTCTTCAACCCCATAGAATACTTGAGCCATTGCAAAATAAAAAACCAACGATGTATTTTGTGAATTCTATGAGTGACGTTTTTCATAAGAACGTTCCCTTTGAATATATTGATAAGATTTTTGATACTATTACAAAAGCATCTTGGCATAAATTCCAGATTTTAACAAAACGTGCAGACATAATGAACGAATATTTCAAAACACGAAAAGTTCCTAACAACGTATGGTTAGGTGTGACCGTTGAAAACAAAAATGAAGGTATTCCAAGAATAGCGTATTTAAGAGATATTTCTGGAGTTAGTGTCAAATTTTTATCAGTTGAGCCATTATTAGAAGATTTGGATTTAACATATACTCAATATATAGTAATGATGTACTTTTGGGAAACCAAAAAATCAAATGTTAAAAAAATAGGAGAAACTTTATTGTTAGATCCAAGCACATTAACCCCCGTATTAAAAAAATTGGAAAGTAAAGGTTATATAGAAAGAAATAGATCTACTATAGATGAACGTAATTTAGAAATAAATATAACA
>CALAVA010000268.1 GCA_937892025.1 uncultured Bacteroidales bacterium | reverse complement strand
TTAATGATTTACAAGAATAAAAAATATTATTAATTTTGGTTACATTGTTTATATTTTTCAAAATGGCATTTGGAATGTTGTTGATACCGTTTATGGAGGCGAAAACACCCATTATGTGGATATGAACAACCAAGCAGATAGTGCTATTTTAGAATATCGTATTTGTGCAATCGACACTTGTCGAAATGCAAGTCCTCTCGGAGATGTTCATCATACTCTTTTACCGACAGCTACCCCTTATAAATGTGATAGTATGGTCGTTCTTTCTTGGAACGCTTATGACAATATGCCCAACGGTTTAACATCATATTATATTTTCGCTGCAGAAAATAATGGAACATATTTTTTCGTAGATTCCGTAAACAAAAATACTACAAGTTATACTCATCAAAAAGTGAATACACAAAGTATTTATACTTATTATATTGTTGCTCATAATGGGAACGATAACATTTCAGCATCTTCAGCAAAAGTACAAGTAGAATTCAATCGCACAATCAGCCATGGCAACCTTTTGTTGAGATATGTTTCTGTTATTAACAATAAAGATGTTGAAATTGCTGTTTTTGTTGAAGATAGCATTATTTTTAACAACATACATCTCTATCGTGGTCCCAACAAAAATAGTCCTTTTGACAAATTGGCAACAAAAACAAAATCTGGAAATACAAATTATATTTTTACAGATACAAATATCCAAGTTGCCCAAGAGTCTTATTATTATTATGCCGTCTTAACCGATGAATGTGATGAAATATTTGCAAATTCCGACACGGTCAATAATATTGTTCTACAAGAAAATACATCTTCTTTTGCAGATAAGGTAGATTTGCAATGGACGAAATATGAAGGTTTTATGTATGGAATAGACAATTATACACTCTGGAGAGCAGACCAAACACAAAACAAACAAATCATATCTGTAAACCCGCCTTCCGTTTTAACTTATGAAGATGATATTTGGAACTTGTCCTCAACAGGTGCTAAGTTTTATTATCAAATTGAAGCCCAAGAAAGTAGCAGTAATCCTTTTGGTTTTCAAGATAAAAGTTATTCTAATACCATAGAAATAAGCAAAGAAACAGAAATTTTTATTCCTAATTCATTTCATCCCAATGGAAGTATTTTGGAAAATCAGATATTTAAACCTATTTTTTCTTATCTCAATACTCAAAATTATCAATTTCTTATTTACAATCGCTGGGGAGAAATTATGTTTTCTACCACCGATATTCATCAAGGTTGGGATGGAACCTCAAAGGGTAAAACTGCACAAGATGGTGTTTATGTTTATATTATAACCTATCAAAACAACGAGGAAAAAATCGTTCAAAAACGTGGACATGTTACATTAATCAAATAAAAAAACAAAAAAATGAAAAAAATAGTTCTTTTTGCATCAGGAAATGGAAGTAATGTACAACAAATTTCAGAATATTTTTCTACAAACACTTTAGTGGACATTTCGATGTTGTTTTGCAACAATCCCAATGCCTATGTGTTACAGCGTGCTGAAAAATTACACATTCCAAGTATAGTTTTTAACAAAAACATGTTTTATCTATCTAATATTGTGTACGAAAAACTTCTTGAAATCAATCCTGATTTAATTGTTTTAGCCGGATTTTTATGGTTGGTTCCCGAAGGGATAATAAATGCTTTCCCTAAAAAAATCATTAATATACATCCTGCATTGCTTCCAAAATATGGTGGAAAAGGCATGTATGGACATCATGTTCATGAAGCCGTTGTGGCCAATAAAGAATCTATTTCTGGCATAACTATACATTATGTCAATCAACATTATGATAAAGGAGATATTATTTTTCAAGCAAAGTGTCCAATAACTGACTTAGACACGGCAGATTCCGTAGCAGAAAAAATACATCTTTTGGAAAAAGAACATTTCCCAAAAGTAATAGATAATCTTTTATTTAATGTTTAACAAGGTGTCTTCAGAAGAAGGCAATATCTTGTTTTTCTTACTTTTCTCCCGATTTCGGGAAAAAAATTCTTTATAAGTATCAAAACTTTTAGAAAAAGAAATACCCAATCCTTGAGAATATTTGGAAGTATATTCTAATTTTTCTTGTTGATTGGTAATATTAAATGCTTTAGCCTTGAGCGAACCATCTGGAATAATTTTATATTCCACGACAATATCACCTAAAAATCGGTCATTGGATTTTATATCTTTTTGATTCAAAAGCCCTAACGTTGTTCTAATAGTTAGTCTATCGTTTAGAAAACTACCTCCAATATCCATACTATATTCTTGTTCTTCAACATCTTCATTATTTCTATAAGCGACACGAACATCTATATTTTCAGACAAAGAAGAAACAACTTTGTTAATTTGATGGGAAACCAATTCGCTGATAGAATATCCGAGTCCACTATTAATGGCTCCTGAGGCGGAAGTTCCTTGATTGGAAACATCAAATGAACCTAAAAACAACACCGTAATCATTTGCTTTACCATCTCTTCCCTATCTGTGGTATCAATGGAATTATAGACAATATTTTTGACAGACTCGTCCGCATCTGGCATTTCAAAGCTGAAATTAAAAGTTGGACTAAGCAAATTTCCATTAAGATTCAAGATATTATTTACAGAAATAGGTTTGTATTTTGTACTTTCCGAATTACTTACTAAATTATTTATAGACACTTTTGTAGATTGAATAGCCTGAGCGTTTATTTTCCCTTGTAAAGGATTTCCTGACCAAGATAATGTTCCCCCATTCTGTATTTTAAAACTTCTTGTCAAAACATCTCCATAAGCCAAATCAAAAGTTCCACTTGTCAAGGTATGAGAACCATAGAGTGTAAAATTATTGTTTCTATCAAGATTGATTTCTATATTGCCATTTCCCCGTCCTGTAATAGTTCCACCGATAGAAGGGTCAAGATAAACCCTAACAATAGCCGTAGGGGTAATTTTTATCTTCATATTAATAGCCATATTGCTCTTTTTATTTTTATCAGCACTTTGCAAATTTAAATTATTTGTATTTGTTGAAACAAATGAAATAAAATTATTTTCACTTGCCGTTGTTGTCCAATCAAAAAGCAGACTTATATCTGTTTTAGGTTCTGTTGTAATATCTGCAGTTATTTGCATTCCTTGCGGTTCGGTTTTTAAAGAGACGTTTCCACTAACAAAACCTTTCCCATAAAAAAGACTATTATCTTTCATTGTCGTGTTTAAAGCCATTGTATTAAAGGCTTTTATATTCATATCAACACCCCAATTTTTCAATTGTTCATGTGTAACCATACCGTTGACAAGTGCTTTGTTTTTGTAAATATCAGTTACCTGTACATCATTAAATATAAATCCTGTATCCACAAAAGCAATGGTAGCCTTGTCAAAATAATATTCTGTTTTCAAAAAATCCACTCCCAAAACACCTGTAACCAATACTTCTCCAAGTAATTGTGGTTTGGCAATTGGTCCGGAAAAAGTAACAAAACCTGTCCCGATTCCTTCTACTTTATTGGCAAAAGAGGTTAAAAAGGGTTCCAATACTTTAATGTTAAAATCTTCAATATTGCCTTCCAAGTCTATATATTTGTCTTTAGGATTAAAATAACCATGTAATGCCATTAGTTTATTACCTATCTGATTGGTATCTATATACAAATCGGAAGAAATAAATAATTTTTTCAACTCATTTACCCAAATGGTTTTTGCGTCCAAATACCCTAAGGGAACGTTGTTAAATTCAAAATTTTCTACATGAAAATTAGAACCCACGGCAAAATCTTTATCTGAATACAAATTGATAATACCTCCATTACCTGTGGCTTTCCCCTGAAGGCTAATTCCAAATCGGTTCAAAAAGATATTGGCCATTCCCAATTCTATTTCATTAAAATCAAAACTTAACACCTTTTCATTTTTTTCCGACAAGATTGTTTTGACATATAAAGATTTGTTATCCGTTACACTATAAATGCCAAAATTTTTCACTTCTAATCCTTTAGGCGAAAAATGAATATAATTAAACGTATCCAAAAGCAAGGCTTCGTTATTCCAAAGAATAGAACCATTATCAATATAGACGAACAAATCCTTTAAACTTTTAAAGCCGACTATCCCTTGCACAAAAATATCTTCAATTTTGTTGTTTTCATTTCCTTTAGCGACAATAAAATATTGTATAGAATCATTAAAAAGGGCTGTTTTAACCAAAAAATCGCTCAAATCGGCGATAGAATCTGTCTTTCTACTTTGATAACTTGCACAATTGACATTGACAAACAAAGGGTTTCCATATTGATGAGAAGAGAGTACTTCAATTCCATTAAAAGCTTGCTCTTTTATCGTAATTTGATTTACCGTCATGGACAAATTCATTTTTTCTGTCCTTTCATTCAAAGAGATATTGGCTCTCATCCCATTTGTCAGCGTTACCGAAGGAGCAAAGATAGACAATAATGGTGAAATGTTTTTTATATTCAACAAACATTCAAAGTCTTGCGGTTTATCTTGTTCATTTCCAAGAGAATCTGGAGCGGAAACCAAAGCGGGCAATTGCTTGTGCAAAAGTTTTTTACACGCTCTCGCAACATTCACATACTCAAAACGTCCGTCTATTTCTACATTTGCCATATCTGATTGTAAGACAACATGTTTTTTGTCTTCTTCCACATCAATATCAAGTGTAATATCCGCAAGTGTCCTATCTATATTATTTTCAGAATATCCTATGTTTCTCACTCTTAATTTACCTCGCAAAGAATCCAAAGTTTTCCCCATCATATTCATATCTATATCTGCACGGAAACAGACATTTGAATCTGGGCGGAACAAACGCATTTCACTTAAATTTATATGTTCTATTTGGGCAATAAAATCATACTTAGGTTCATCGCCATTAAAATCAACAAGACCATTGAAATCGATTTTTAAATTTGTATCTTGACATGCAACTTGACCATTAAATTGTTTTGCTAAAATTCTACCATTCAAATCTATGTTTTTAATGTTTGTGCCATTAAAATCTATTTCCGATACACTCCCATCTATATAGGTATTCATTGTAACGAAACTAATACCTTGTCCCTTAATTTTCGTAGAAAGAGAAAGTGTTCCAAACTTATCGGTATCAAGAATTTTTCCTAAAGCCAAATGCTCCACGTTGATTTTTCCATCATAAGAAAGAGGTTTTTTCTGATTGTTCAGCATTAACTCACATGACCCATTGCCAATGTTAGTAAAAAACACAGCATCTGCAAAAAAATTGTTATACAATCCAATAAAATGACCTTTTGCTTTTGCCCAATGTAAAACTTGTATTTTTTTAGGTAAAACAATTCTTTTGTTTTTAGGCAAACGAAAAGCCGTTATATCATTCATATTTAGCATTAAATCATTTACTGTCAAATCTATAAATGTTTCTTCTATCGTTGGCAAGCCCGCCATATTGATATGTGCAGAAAGTTTTGTTTGAGAGCCTATATTGACGATAGTGCTATCAAATTTAATGTCTGAAAGGGTACCATGAACTCTACTTTGCACCAAAACATTGTCTTCTAATCCTGCAAAACTTTTGACAAAATAAGTTAAATCTTTGGTATTAAGAGTAGAAGGATAAAGAAACGTATTAAAAGAAATGTCTTCAAAGAAATTTTTAAACGATTGATAGCCATTTTTAAAGTCAAAACCAAAATCAAGGTCAAATTCACTATTGTTTGCTGTTTGAAATTTTGTATCAAAACAATACAAGCCTATTTGACTCAACCGCAAATGCCCTTGAAAGGTTGTCAATTCAAATCCAGAACGTTCTTTTGCCTGCAACTCATCAATAAAAAAATTCAAACTATCTCCAACTATCAATAATTGTTTCATTTTTGTATTGATACCTGTAATGACCATATTTTGATAATTCCAAAGATTATCTTCATCTTCATAGGCTGTATTGTCATTTCGGAGTTGAAATTTGCTATTTTTTAATTGTAAAAAATTAAAATTCACAACCATTTTTTCTTGTTTTACCTTATCATTTTTGAAAAAATCGATAAAAAAACGCAAATTAAAATCATTTTCACCTTGATAAGTCCTAAGGCAAACGTCTGCACTATCAACACAAATATGATTGATTTCAAGGTATCTATGTTTGAAAATTGGAAAATCAAGTTGTGCCAATGGAGCCGAAATAAGATTATTACCATGTTGATCTTCTATACGAATACCTTTGGCAACAATGGTCAAATCCCAATTGATACGAAGTTTGTCCACAGATAATTTTGCATCCATCTTTTTGGATAAGAACGCTGTAACTTGCTTTCCTGCAAATGTTTGAACAGAAGGAATGGTCAACGTAGCACACAACAAAACAAGTGCTATCAGCACACCCAAAAAAGTGAAAAATAAAATTTTTCCTATTTTTTTGAATATAACCTTCTTTTTGCTTTGTTGTGGCATATTTTTAATTAATACAATACAAGCATTATACCACAAAAGTAAAAAAAAAATCTATTTAAGTAATTTTTTTTTTACTTTATTTTAAACTTTGCTTTGTTTAAAATAAAACAAAATGGACAACAATATTATTGTCCATTTGTTTTATCCTATTAAAAAATACTCTTTATAAAATTTTAATATTTATCTTCTATAGCATCTTCTTTATCTTCAATGTAGTCTTTGAACTTGTCTGCCAAAGAAGAAGGTACATTAGGGTCATTTTTTACTTTTTTACAAATTTGATACATTTCATCTTCTATTGCTTTTGCTCTTTTCTTTTCTTTATTACGAAGAGCCTTATCATATTGAGATAATTTGCCATAAATGCCATATTTCATACAAAGGTCATTTACGGTTTTGGGTGGGTCATTATATTTTTTTTCTTCTTTTGCCTCTGTTCCTGATTCAGAAGTAGTTGTGTTTGCCGTTGCAACAGAAGCCACAGCAGATGCACTACCCATAGTATTAAATGAACATGTCAATGATTTTGTTTTGTTTAAAATATCTACTGCTTCCTTATAGGTAAAATCTCTTTTTGAATTTTCATTAGCCGAAAAGATAACGTTTTTTTCTGTTCCTTCTATAGTATTGATAATTGGCAAAATAGAAACAATATCTTCACCGTCAAGCACTAAATCATCGCGAACTTTAAGTCTATTGGCATCCAAAAGGTTCATTTCAATACTAAGGTCGCCAAATTTTTGTGCATCAATTTTTTGAATAGGAACAGTGGCTTTTATTGCCCATTTGGATTTATCTGAAGGGTCTTGAGCCATAAATAATCTAACATCACTACCTAATTTAAAAGAAGTAAAACTATTGCCAATAATTTCAACATTGGTTTTTGTAATAATAGTTTCAACGGGTTCATTTGAACAACTTGCCAATAAAACAACTGCAAACAACAAAAATATACTCTTTTTCATCTTTAAAATTGTTATTTAATATTATTATTAATATTTTGCAAATATATAATATTTTTTTGAATTTCGTTTTTTTCAAAAAGTTGCGTTTTTTAATGGAACTTTAACATGGGTTAAATGAAGGAGAGTTCTATAAATTCACCATTTTACTTGCAATTGAACTCGCACATCTGTTTTGGTTGCTCTGTCTATTTTAGACAAACCACTCCCATTTTCGGACTTGTTACGAAAATAAGTTTGTGAAATTTTAAACCACAACAAAACATGTTTACCTATCCCTATATTTGTCAGCAGATAAACTCTGCTTCCTTTTCCATACAAAGAAGGAACGCTATAAGCATACAAAACATCATCTTCCATTGCATAAATGCGTTCATCATACGAATAAGTATCAAAAAAAGCATATCTAAGAGCAAAAGACAGCGGTATTTTCTTTATACTATATTTTATATCTTGATAAAGCAAATAACCTTGATGATATTTTGATGTTCCTGCTTTCAAAACATTAACAAGTTCCAAACGAGTTTTCATGGATAAATTCTGCAAAGGGTTCCATGTTAAATGCAAGCGATAATTTTGTCTTTGGGTTATACCTATCTCATTATAATAAGCAGTTGCGGTATTAGCGTCTTTGCTTTTGATTTTTACCTGCAAATAGCCATTAAAATTGTATAGTGGCGAAAAAGTAATTTGTGTCTGCAAACCGAACCCGGAACTCGGAGCGTCAATATTGTATTTCAGCCATGGAAAACGGAAATAGTTAAAACAGGTACTCCATTGCCAATTCTTTCCTATAATCCACTGATAACCAACATATAATCCGTGTTCATTGGCGTTATCTGCGTTTTCACCAAAGGCTCCCGAATACAAACTTTGATAATTTCGTCCATAATAACGATGTGAAACTGTCAATACAAAACGAGGATGTATTTGAAAATCTGCACTATTTATTGTAGCAAGAGCCAAATTTTTGCTTATGGCTATTTCTCCATAAAAATTCACTTTTTTTACCAAAACATTATAATCAGTCGCAATATTAATATTATCAATACCATTGAAAGAATATTGATTATATGGTTTTAATGTTTTATTTATTGGGGATTGAAAACGCGTATAACAAGCCGTTAAACCCAATTGAGCAATTCTAAAACGATAATCCACATGTCCGCCAACAAGATGTTGGTGAATCGTATTCTTTTTGCTCATTTCGTTTTCAGTGCGGTGATAACCTGTATTATACAAATTCTCTACAAATAAAATATCCTGAGAAACAGTATCTTCAGCATAAGCCGCATCAAGGCTTTTGTAAGAATAAAAAAGAGTCAAATCTACATATTTACAATCTATTGTGCTTGCAAAACCTCTCAAATAGTTATTTTCATTGGCAGAAGAATAGGCTTTGATACCATATCCTTGTCTATCAGCACTAATAAAAGCCACCGAATTGGACATAGAAAAACCCATATTGATACACAATCCTTGTCCAAAATTAAGTTGATAATCCCCCAAAACCATGGTTTTAAAAACAGACAAATTATCTATTTTCACATGTGCTGAATAAAAATCAAAACCATATTTGTTTTTCCCTTTAAAAAAAGGCTCTCCTGCATCTTTTTCCATTGTAAATCCAAATTGTAGCCTATTGGAAAACTTAAATTTATACTTCAACATTAAGGCTTGTGGACTTCCTAAATATCTGGAATTTGGACTTTTGGATTTTTCTTCTGCCGAAATAGGCAAATAACCTTGCTGTTTTTCTATAATTTGACCATATTTCATTAAAACGCTTTGACGCCCTCTCCGAAAAATATCTTTAACAGAAAGTTTGTTTTCTTTTTTCAAAGGCTCTATCGTAATATATGGACTTATTCGCTGTAAGGTAAGCGTATCAAAACCATCTATGAGCAATAATTCATAAAGAGAATAAAACTTGCCATAGGTTTCCAAATAGGTTCGTAAATTATAAATCTGAAGGCGAGAAAAACCCAACACATTGGACAAAACCATATAGTCAGGATTATTGAGATTCATTTTGTTTTCTAACAAATATTGCAATTCTTCTGTTATTTCAGAAATATCTCCCTGCTCATCTTCATTTTCTGCCGTTATTTCTAAAAATTGTTCTATCGT
>CALAVA010000267.1 GCA_937892025.1 uncultured Bacteroidales bacterium | reverse complement strand
CTATTAGACAATACAAAGTGCAAATAATCAGGCTAAAAGGAAAATTTTTTAACAATAAGACTTTGGTAATAAATAAATAGTTAATTTTGTAACTTGAATTATATTAAAAATAAAATATTATGAACGCTTTACTTATCAGTAATTCAACAAACTTTGGAGAGCCATATTTGGCATGGTGTCAAACTCATATAGACTTGTTTTGTCTAAAAAACAAGATAACCGCAAAAAGCAATATTGTTTTTGTTCCTTTTGCAGGTATCAATATCAACGGAGAGGCTTTTCCGAATAGTTACGATGCCTACGAAACTCGTGTAAAAAATGTTTTTAAATCATGGGGTTATAACAATTTAAAATCTATCCATAAAAGTAAAAATAAAATCAAAGCCATAGAAGATGCTGATTGTATTATTGTAGGCGGTGGAAACACTTTTCATTTGGTTGCAGAATTGCACAATTATAATTTAATAAATGCTATTGCTCAAAAAGTGCAAAATGGGACACCTTATATTGGTTGGAGTGCCGGCAGCAATGTTGCTTGCCCAACATTATGCACAACAAATGATATGCCTGTTGTACAACCTAAAAGTTTTAAAACGCTCAATTTGGTGCCTTTCCAAATTAATCCCCACTATCTTGATCCAACACCAGAAATAGATAAAATGATAAAACATGGAGGTGAAACTCGTCAAGATAGGCTAAATGAATATTTGGCTGTTAATCAAAAAACCATAGTTGTGGGATTGAGAGAATCTTGTGCTTTATGGTTAGAAGGGAAGAAAATGTTTTTGCGTGGTGGAAAGAAAATGATTGTTTTTCAATATGGTAAAGATCCCTACGAAGTTCTTCCCGGTAGTGATGTTAGTAATTTGTTAAAATAAAAAAATAGAGCAGAACATGGTAGATTTAAATTGTAAATATTTAGGGCTTAATTTAAAAACTCCGCTTATTATAGGTAGTTGCGGATTGACAAATAATATAGTAAAAATGAAAGAGATGGAAGCCAATGGTGCAGGTGCCGTTGTGTTGAAGTCTATTTTTGAAGAACAAATCACCAATGAAGTTATGCAAGCAGGTCAAGAAGTGATGTATGACGTTTCATATAGAGATGCTTTTGATTATATTAAAGGTTATACTGAAATGGCTTCTTATCAAAAATATACCGATTTGATTCGTCAAGCCAAATCTACTTTGCAAATACCTGTGATTGCAAGTATCAATTGCACCTCAAGTGGAGATTGGACGGCTTATGCCAAACGCATAGAAGACGCAGGGGCAGATGCTTTGGAGTTGAATTTGTTCTTTTTGCCTTCTGATTTTGAAAAAATTGGAACCCAATATGAAGATACCTATTTCAAAATAGTGGAAAAAGTAAGAGCAACTATTTCTATTCCAATGGCTATAAAAGTAAGCCATTATTTTTCAAGTTTGGCAAATACTTTGCAAAAATTATCAAGAACAGGCATAAATGGAATGGTTTTGTTCAATCGTTTTTATAGTCCTGATATTGATATAGAAAAATTAAGCACAAAAGGTGCCCCAATTTTTGAAGAAAGCGATAATTTTTATGACACCTTGCGTTGGATTGCCATTATGGACAAACATATTAATTGTGATTTGTGTGCAACCTCTGGAATTATAGATGGAAAAGATGTCATCAAACAATTGCTTGTGGGAGCCGATGCCGTTCAAATGGTTACTGCTATTTATAACAAAGGAGTTGAACATATAAAAGTTGTTTTGAATACTCTGCAAGAATGGATGGAGAGGCATAATTTTGAAACCATAGAACAATTCAAAGGAAAAATGTCTTTTAAAGACATCGCCCATTCTGAAGCCTATCTGCGAGTTCAATTTATGAAACATTTTGCTGGAATAACAGAATAATTGCTTTTATTTATCCTTCTCTTTCCGACAAATGTTATTTGAAAATATGCTATTTTTTTAACATAATAAGTTTTTATACTAAACAATGGGAACACAACAATATTCCATTTTGCTCGTTGATGACGAGCCTGATATTGTGGATTTTATAAGTTATAATCTAAAAAAAGAAGGTTATCATGTTGTCGTTGCCTATGATGGGAAAGAGGCTTTGGAACAAATTGCTACCCATCGTCCTCATCTTGTTTTGTTAGATGTGATGATGCCTGGCATGGATGGTTTTGAAGTTTGTCAAGCCATTAGAATGGATAAATCCAACAAAGACATTATTATTGTTTTTTTGTCAGCAAGAGGAGAAGACGATTTTCAAATCAATGGTTTTAAAGTCGGTGCCGATGATTATATCACAAAACCCATCGTCCCCAAAGTGCTTTTGTATAAAGTACAAGCAATGTTAAAGCGTGCAGAATCAAGTAGTGGCAGTCATATCGCTTTTGATGATATTATTATCAATACAGAAAACTATACTGTTACCTTTGAGGAAAAAACAATTTTTCTCCCTAAAAAAGAATTTGAATTATTACAATTGTTAACCTCAAATCCTGACAAAGTGTTTAAACGAGAAGAAATATATACCGCAATATGGGGAGATGAAATTATTGTCGGCGACCGCACCATAGATGTCCACGTAAGACGCCTTCGTGAAAAACTTGGCAATAATAAAATCACCACCATCAAAGGTGTAGGTTATAAATACGAAAACAAATGATAATATGCACATAGATATTCTTACATTGTTTCCGGGAATGTTTGATGGTATTTTTACTCAATCCATTCTTCATAGAGCCGTTCAAAAAGGTTTGTTTTCTTATACTTTGCACAATATTAGAGATTATTCTACAGACAAACATAAACGTGTGGACGACTATCCTTATGGAGGAGAATCGGGAATGGTGATGAAAATAGAACCCATTGCCGCATGTATTGAACATCTGTTGAAACAAAAAACATACGATGACATTATTTTTTTAACACCAGAAGGAAAAACCTTAACCCAATCTGTCGCCAATGAACTTTCTATGAGTAAAAATCTGATTTTACTTTGCGGACATTATAAAGGTATAGATGAACGAATTCGTGAAATTTTTATTACTAAAGAAATCTCCATTGGAGATTATGTTCTCTCTGGTGGAGAATTACCAGCAGCAGTTTTGTGTGATACTTTGGTAAGATTAATTCCGGGGGTGTTACATGATGAAACCTCTGCATTATCTGATTCTGGGATTGGAACTTTATTTGATAATATAGGTAAAAAATTAATAGATCCAGAATATGATTATAGATCTGCAGATAAACAAGCAAAAATAAAATATGAAAAAAAATTAAAAGGGGAGAAAGTTGAAGAACCTGAAAAAAAAGTTAAGTTAGGTAATATAAATGAAAATACTCAGAAAAAAAAGGGTTGTTGCTGATATAATCCATTATTTTTAAGGAAAAATATATAAATTTATTTACATATTTATAAATAATAATAATAATTCTTATAAAGCATATTTTTTATTCTTTTATATATTATTTTATTAACTGTAATGAGATCGGAAGAGCGTCGTGTAGGGAA
>CALAVA010000266.1 GCA_937892025.1 uncultured Bacteroidales bacterium | reverse complement strand
ACTCTTTCCCTACACGACGCTCTTCCGATCTAAGGACACAAAAAACCGCCCCTCACGGAAGCGGTTTTTATTGCCAAATTATATTCTCCTTATTTGTTGGAATGAGCGATAAATGTTTTTCCTATGATAGTCTAAAAATACAGGATGAGGTCTGAAATATTCAACTGATGGAACAAAAATTTCATGTCCGTTAAACTCCTCATAAAACTCATTACCTTCCAATTCTGGAGCGACTAAAACACGATGATTATCATCTATTGTAAAGAATCCTTTATCAAAAGCAAAATGCAAATCCTTGCTAAGAGCTATACCATTGCAAGGTAAATATTTGCCATTGTGAGCATTCGGCTTAACATGAGCTGCTTCAAGATTGATAAAGTCCTTATATCGTATGACTTTTCGTGTAATAGCACAACGATAGCCGTAGGCATTTAGCACAAAGTCACGGAATGACGAACTATTAAAGAAATTAGCACCTAAAGCATTTTCAATCTCTGTTACTTCGTCATTTTCATCCTCTTTATGTACTAAGTCATCAGATATTTGATTTATAACAGAAGCTGCTTTGTCTGAGACTGTTATTATCTCATTTTCATTGATTAAAGGCTTCTTTATAAAGTCCAATTCACCATTATATAAAGCATGACCGCCCCGACTTGCAGTGTAATCACGAATGATTGTTTCAAGTGTGCTGTAGTTTGGATTGCTTTGTGGTATTCTTGTTAAAGAATAAATTGAATCGCCATCAATTGTTTCAACCTTTTCAAAAACAACAATATCATCAGTCTTATAATACAAGTCGGGATCTATGCTGTTGTTTAAGTAAAAACGGATTTCGTCTCTTGGATTGTTGCCCCAATAATTAATCTCCGCATGTTTTTGATTATGAAAATCCAAAGTGCAAATAATTCTCTCACTCTGCTTATCTGGGAACATTGCTATAACTGTCAGCAAAGCCTTATCATTCATAATAACTGATGATAAGTGAGGAAAGAATTCCAAACAACTCTTGGAAATAAGGAAATATCTCCCTCGTTGAGGCTTTCCGTCTGCTCCGATTGAGCCAAGTTCTTGATGTCCTGCTCTATGTAAATAGTATTGTGCCATATAGTTAAATGTAATTTAATATTTGAAGAGCGACCGCTTTTGCCAACAACACAGGCACTGCGTTTCCTACTTGACGATTTTGTTGTGTCTTGTTGCCCAAGAATACAAAATCATCTGGGAAAGATTGTAGTCTTGCACTTTCACGCACAGTTGGGCAGCGATTCCACTTATAATGAAAATTATTTCGGTGACCGGTGTCAATAGTTCTTGATGGTTTATTGCTTGCGTATCTCGTCCAAGCCATGTGAAAATTTCTACTTGTACCGACACCGTCAGGCAAATCTTTATAATTCCCGCCATCGGGTACTTGAGAAATAACTTCTTTTACAAAGTCTTTATGTGCGATAGCAACATGATTATAAAGCACGTCATTATCACCTCGCATTGATCTTTGAAAATCAGTTATAGGCAATTGCTCGTAGGTTGAAATTTCTTCTCCGAGCACATCAACAAGCGGCGGCAAATCACCAATTGCCTGCTCACAAGTGATATAATCTTCTTCCTTAAGATATGGTTCGGGGAATACAAAACTTGCTTCTGCATCACGCAATCCAACGAAAAACAAACGTTTTCTAATTTGAGGCACTCCGTAATCAGCTGCACACAGAATTTTCCAAGACATTTTATAACCAAGCTCCGTAAATCGTCTGATTACTTCGTCTTTAACATGACCTTTATATAAATTGACCATTCCGGGAACATTCTCAATCATAAATGCAGCCGGCTTAAATCGCTTAACACACTCAATAAAGGCGAGATAAAGTCGATTGCGTTCATCATCAAAGTTTCGTTCTCCAGTCAAACTAAATCCTTGACATGGAGGCCCACCAATAATGACATCCAAAGTTTTACCTTCAAGCAATTTTTCTATTTGGTCGAATGATTCCGATGCTGACAAATCAAGATTAATACCTTTTGCACCCTTCATATTCTTTTCATAAGTATTAAGGGCACTCTGCTCTACATCAATGCCGAACAAAATATTATAACCAGCATCTTGGAAGCCTTTAGATAGGCCACCACAGCCACAAAATAAGTCTATTGTATTTATTTGATGATTTTTCATCGTTTTGTATATTTCCGGATTAAAATATAAAGTGCATCTGCGATAACTTTTGCAAAAGTTGGAGGTACGGCATTTCCAATCATCTTGTATTGATACATTCTACCGCCAAGGAACTCAAAATCATCATCAAAAGATTGTAACCGAGCTGCTTCTCTCACAGTAATAGAGCGAGCTTGTGTTGGGTCGGGATGTATATGCCTCATACCATCTTTGAAAAGATGGGCCGGTATAGTGTTACTCGGTTCATCTTCTCGCAGAACATAATACTTATGAATATTACTTTCTCTGCCAGTCTTCTCTGTATAGAGTTTTTTTAATTTTTCTGTGCTGATATATTCAAATCTACCGCTTTGAATATCTTCTGCAAGCATTCTAAAAATACCTATATCTCTAATGTTATGGAATCTTGGCTCATGATTCAAAATGCCGTCGTAAGACAATGGATAATGAGAGTAATTAGTACCGTTTACTCTTGTTTTTTCTTCCAAAGGAGTGAACCCTGGCAAATCACCTATCGCTTCAGAAACAGATTTATGTTTGCATTTAAAAGATGGTATTATGCGCTTGTAGAAATCTGACAACATGTAATCTCCCAATTGTTCATTATTTGAAAGCACATCTTGTCGAATTCCTAAAATAATAATGCGTTTGCGATGTTGAGGAACGCCAAAATCAGCAACATCAAATAGAGCCTCTTTGAAATCAGAGGCAACAAAATATCCGGTTTTCTTAAATTCAGCTCTTATTATATTCACAATAGGCTCACCAGTTGGTGCAGCACTCAAAAGTCCTACTACATTCTCAAAAACAAAGAATTTTGGCATATACTGTTTCACAACTCTTATGTAACTCTCAAAAAGAAAATTACGATAATCATTTCTCATTCCATGCTCATCACGAATTCTCCCGGCTAATGAATACGCTTGACAAGGTGGCCCACCAATAATTACATCAACATCACGACCGTTGACAAGTGCATTCAAGCCTATATGATGACCATAATCTTCATCATCAAATCCATTTAGCAACTCATCTGTTCGTTGAATATCGAAACGTATAACTTCATTATCCGCATTATTATGATGCCATTTGCTTGAAAGCCTATGTTTAAGAGTTTCACACATAGGTTGTTCCCATTCCACATGAGCAAATGAAGTGAAATGTCCTGACTGCAAAAAACCATCACTTAACCCTCCACAACCGGCAAAAAGGTCAATGAAAGACAATCTTTCATCGGCCACTGCTGTTTGTGCTATTATTTGAGATGTTACGATTGTATCAAAGTAAGCATCAAACAATGAACGCTGATAGGCAACGGCTTCTTCTTCAACCATGCCCATTTCAACAAGTTCATCTATAGTATATAGCTTTTTTTCAGCCATTTA
>CALAVA010000265.1 GCA_937892025.1 uncultured Bacteroidales bacterium | reverse complement strand
AGTACAAGCAGCAGGATGAGGACGTGCTGTCATATGCACTGTTCCCACAGGTTGCAACAGAATTCTTCAAGTATCGTGAGGCTCAGCAGACTAAGGTTGATCCTGCAGTTGCAGATAAGGTAAACGCAAGTTATCCTGTATAATCACTGTAATTATAATTTTAACGGCAAAAACAGCCGTCAAGATTTTGCAGAATTTTTACAAGTGAATCACATTAAAGCCCTGCCTTATCATGCAGGTTTGGATGCCGAAATTAGACGTGAAAACCAAGATAGGTTTCTGATGGAAGACGTGGATATTATCGTTGCAACTATTGCCTTTGGTATGGGAATAGACAAACCTGATGTCCGTTTTGTAATACATTATGATATGCCTAAAAGTATTGAAGGCTATTATCAAGAAACAGGCCGTGCAGGACGTGATGATGGAGAGGCTTTGTGTATTGCATTCTATTCCTATGCTGATTTGCAAAAAATGGAAAAATTGTCCAAAAGTAAATCTTTGGCAGAACAAGAAATTGCTAGACAATTATTAATAGAAACAGCAACCTATGCTGAGTCTAGTTTATGTCGAAGAAAACATCTTTTATATTATTTCGGGGAAGAATATGAACCCGATAATTGTGGAAATTGTGATAATTGCTTACATAAAAAACAAATGGAAGAGGGTAAAGAGTATATGGTTTTGTTGCTTAGTGTTATCAAAGAAACAAAGCAACAATTTAAGGAAAAACATTTGATTAACATCTTGATAGGGAATGAAACCGCTGATGTTAAAAAATATAATCATGATGAATTAAAGACATTTGGAGAAGGACAAGATATGTCTGAAAAATTTTGGGGAACCTTGATACATCAAGCCTTGTTTGAAAAACTATTGGATAAAAGTCTTGAAAATTATGGGGTTTTGAAATTGACAAAAGAAGGAGAAAAATATATCAAAAAACCTTATTCCATACAAGTGCATGTAGAAAAAGTCGAAGAGGATGAAGACGATGATATGGATAGCGAAATGGCTGTTCCACAAAAAGGCGGAGCAGTGGACAAAGCCCTATTCTCTATGTTGAAAGATTTATTGAAAGTGATTGCCAAACGTGAAAAATTGCCTCCATACGTCATCTTTCAAGAAAATTCATTAGAAGATATGTGTATTCAATATCCGACAAATATGGAAGAAATGACACAAATAACAGGCGTCGGTGTCGGAAAAGCACAAAAATATGGACAGCCTTTCATTGATTTGATAAAAAAATATGTGGAAGATAATGAAATTGAACGCCCACAAGATATTGTGGTTAAGTCGGTTATCAACAAATCTGGCCTAAAAGTCTATATCATTCAAAATATTGATAGAAAAATTGATTTGGAAGATATCGCTGTCGCCAAAAGTTTGACAATGGACGAACTGCTGACAGAAATAGAAAGTATTGTCATTTCGGGAACAAAAATTAATATAGATTATTATATTGATGAATATATTGATGTGTACCACAAAGAAGAAATTTTAGAATATCTTTGTGAAACAGAAGTCGATAATGTGGAAACCGCTCAAAAAGAATTGGGCGAAGATGAATATACATTGGAGGAAATACGTTTGATGAGAATTAAATTTTTGTCAGATAAGGGTAATTAAAATTCTACAAATAAATAGATAAAATAAATAGATAAAATAAATAAAATATGGAAAATTTAGAAGAAGTAAATAAAAAAATCAATGCACAAAATGAAGGTTCAGAAATGTTGCCACCAAACAATACTTCAGAAGCAATACAACCTCATTCAGAAGAAATAGGAAGCAATTCCACAGATTCAGCCCAAGTGTCTCATAAGTGTGGAGGTGCTTTTCATCTTGGACATCATATCTGCTATATGGTGTTGATGTTGCTTATGCTTGTTTCTATTGTCGTTTTGTTCATTTTGCATTTTACACAAAAACCACAAACATTGCAATTGCCTGAAGGTGAAACCAAATCAGGGGTGATTTTGACGGTCAACAATGATTCAATAGTTGCACATTTTGAATTGGTAAATATTTTAAAATCAGACTTGGAAAAAGAATCTGACAGATATACTAAAGAAATGTCGGGCAAATACAATGCTTTTCAAGAAAAAGTGAATAATTACCAAATAAATGTGCAAAATCAGATTTTGACACAAACTCAAATGCAAAATACAGAAGCCGCATTGATGAAAGAAAAAGAATCTATAGAAGCCTTACAAGAGCGTTATGCAACCATTTTGGCTAATAAAGAACGTTCTGTGCAGAAAGAAATTCAAGATTCTATTATCAATGCTACTAAACGTGTCAATGATACAAAATATAAAGCTGATTTTGTCTTCGCAACAGCAGAAGGCTCTATGATAGTAACCTCAAATCCCACCTTGGATATTACGAATGAGGTGATTGAAGAATTGAATAGTGCGTATCAGAAATCTCAACAATAATGCTACAAAAAACAGTACTTAAAATCTTCGTTGGCATTTTGGTGCTTTTCTTATGGGCAAGTTGTTCGTCAAAAACCGAGAAAGTGGTGAAAGAAAAATATGCCGATGGAAAAGCACAACATACCCAAGAATACAGACTCAATGATAATGGTGCAAAAACAACATTGAGTAAGGAAACATTTTATTTTCCTGAAGAGAAAAAATATATAGAAGGCACCTATAATACGCAAGAAAAAAGAGATGGCAAATGGGTTTCATGGTATGAAAATGGTCTAAAAAATAGTGAAGGCAATTATAAAAATGGTGTTTTAGACGGAAAATATACGGTGTGGTATTCCAATGGTATTGTCTATTACAAAGGTCAATATCGCAATGGTCAAAAAATAGGTACTTGGGTCTTTTATGACACATTGGGGGTGCAGATAAAAAAAGTAAATTATACAAAATAAAAATAATTTTCCATGTGTGGAATTGCCGGGTTTTGGGATAATACAAAACAATTGACATTGTCATCGTTGAAGTTGATGACAGACAGCCTCAAACATAGGGGACCTAATGCTGAAGGATTTTTTGAAAAAGATGCCGTTTTTCTTGGACATAGACGTTTGAGTATCATTGATTTAAGTGATTCTGCTAATCAGCCAATGACCTCTTTGTGTGGAAGATATACCATTGTCTATAATGGAGAGGTGTATAATTTTAAGCAACTCAAATCAGAGATAGATAAACAAAATGCTCAATATCAATGGAGAACAACTTCAGATACGGAAGTTGTTTTAGCCGCTTTTATCCATTTTGGTCATGATTTTGTTAAGCAACTAAATGGAATGTTTGCCATTGCTATTTATGACAATGTGGATAAACGATTATATTTGTATAGGGATAGAGTGGGGGTAAAACCTTTGTTTTATTATCATCAAAATGGTTTGTTCGCTTTTGCTTCAGAGTTGAAAAGTTTGTTACAAATTGCTCAAATAAAAGAAAATCTAACCATTGATAAGGAAGCGATAGAACAATTTTTACATTTGGGATATATACCTCAGCCACAGACTATTTACAAGGAAATACAAAAGTTTCCTCAAGCTACTATGGCTTGTTTTGATGGGCAAAACTTACAAATGGAATCTTATTGGAATTTGCCACAACAGATAACAGAAACAATAAATGATGAAACAAGTGCCAAAAAGCAATTGCAGTTCTTATTGGAGGATTCTATTTCTGGTTGTATGATTAGTGATGTGCCTTTCGGTACATTTTTGAGCGGTGGTATAGACTCATCTATAGTAACGGCGGTAGCCCAACATTTGTCCACAACACCGATAAATACTTTTTCTATCGGTTTTGAAGATGCACACAATGAAGCAGAATATGCCAAATCTGTGGCTATACATTTGCAGACGGCCCATCATGAATTGTATCTCAAAGAAAGAGATGCAATGGCTTTGATAGAAACTTTTCTTTCAGTTTATGACGAGCCTTATGCAGATTCTTCGGCTATTCCTTCAATGATAGTGGCACAAATGGCAGCAAAAGACGTAAAAATGGTACTCTCTGGCGACGGTGGCGATGAATTGTTTTTGGGATATGGAGCCTACACTTGGGCAAAAAGAATGAACAATCCTTTCTTTTATCTATTTAGAAAACCAATGTCCTATCTGTTGAAACATGGAAATAATAGAACTAAAAGGATTGCTTCTTTGTTAAATTATAGCGGACAATATCGAAAAAGCCATATCTTTTCTCAAGAGCAGTATTTGTTTTCGCAAGAAGAAATACAATATTTAATGCCTAAAAGTACATTCGGTAGCCATATTCAAGAAAATTATAATTCTAATAAACATTTTTCAATAGAAGAACAACAGGCTTTGTTTGATTTCAACTATTATTTGCCAGATGATTTGTTGGTAAAAGTAGATAGAGCTGCCATGCAATATGCTTTGGAAGTGAGAGTCCCTTTGTTAGACCATCGTATAGTAGAATTGGCTTTTAGTTTAGATGTAAATTTGAAAAAAAGGGGAGATATTTCCAAATATTTGTTAAAAGAAGTTTTGTACGATTATTTGCCAAAGTCTTTGTTTGATAGACCTAAATGGGGATTTAGTATTCCCTTGCAACGCTGGTTGCAAAAAGATTTGCATTATCTGATAGAAAAATATCTTACAGAAGAAAATATTGAACCATTACAATTATTTAATTACAATCAGATTAAATTATTGATATATAGGTTTGATAACGGAGAAACCTATCTTTATAATCGCATTTGGGCATTGATAGTGCTTGTCAAGTTTATGACAGAATTATACAATCACTAATTGTTTGTTAATCTTTTGATAATCTATTCTCTATCATGCGATTGTTGTATTGTTGGATAATCGCTTGGCAAAACTTTTTATACCGATTGACTTCTTCATTTTGTAAAAGCCTACTATTGATATTGTTTTGGCATAATGAATCTTGTTTAATATCAAAGACTTCAAAATTTTCGCCATCAAATAGCAACAGATAATTGTTGATTAGCATTTGGTAATAATTGCTAGCATAGCCGATATGAAAATTCTCTTTGTCTTGGAAAACACTCTTTCCAAAAGTATAACAAGTATCATTGAAATTAAAATAGTCTATCAATGTAGGCATTAAATCGGCGTGTTGGAAATATTTGGGCGAGATGAAGGCCGAATCTCCAGCATGGAAGAAGAACATCGGCACACAATATTTTCCGTAAAAAGTTTTGTAAAATTCATTGATAGGCTGTGTTGTATGGTCTGCCGTGATAATAAAAAGGGTATTACTAAACCATGGCTCTTGTTGAGCTTTTTCAAAAAATTGTTGTAGAGCATAGTCGCTGTAGTTAATTGTTTCTAAAATAGGCAAATTTCCCTTCTTAAATTTACCTATATGTTCTCCGGGGATAGCATACGGTTGATGAGAAGAAATAGTATAAAGTGTTGTAAAAAATGGTTCTTGAAATGTATTTATTTTATGTTTTAAATTTTTATTTAATAATAAATTATTTTTATTATTGGGGATTGGGGATGGGGATTGGGGATTGGGGATT
>CALAVA010000264.1 GCA_937892025.1 uncultured Bacteroidales bacterium | reverse complement strand
CTAACAACACAAATAAAAGAGTGTATTCAAAATACACTCAATCCTTTAGGAGTTGCGGTTGTAATAGAAACGCAACATTTGTGTATGTCTATGCGTGGTGTACAAAAACAAAACTCTGTAACAACAACTTCAGATTTTACAGGAGCTTTTCTGAAACAATATAACACTCGTCAAGAATTTCTCCGTATTATAGGAGCAAATTTACACGCATAGACTTTATGCGTGGCAAGAAATAAAATCTTGTTCTTGAAGAAATTCCAATAACTCTTTTGAAAAATGTTCGTTATCTTGTTTGGTATAACGTTTTTCCGTAAAGATTTTGGCTAAATTTTCCATGTGATTTTCTTCCAAAAGTTGTTTGGTTAGAGGAAGATTTTCTTTTTCTGCATATAAAGTGTCTATATCTTTGGCAGAATAATCATGATAGGTTTCTTGATGAACGATGGCTTTTAAGGGCAATCTATCGCTATAAACTCCGATTTCTGCAGGGTATCCAAGTGTTAGACATGCAATTGGAACTACATGTTTGGGCAAATTAAAAATTTTCCCTAAGGGTTTGATATTATAGGTAACCGTTCCCATATAACAAATGCCCAATCCCATTGTTTCGGCTGCGATAGCAGCATTTTGTGCTGCGATAACAGCATCTACAATAGCCCATGTCAAACATTGTATATTATTGAACCCATGTTGGGCTTTTCTATTTTCACACCAACGAATAAAACGATTAAAATCAGCACAAAATGTTAAAATAATAGGGGCTTCCAAAACTGCAGGTTGATTGAAATGCAATGGGGCTATTTGTTGTTTCATCGTTTTATCTTTGGTAACAATGATGCTATACAATTGCATATTGCCTGTGGTGGAGCCTTTTGTGGCTGATTGTAAAATCTCCTGTAAAACATGTTCTTCTATAGGTTTATCCAAATAATGTCGGATACTTCTATGTTTGTTGAGTTGTTCTATGCTATTCATATCTTTTTTTTACATTAAAAAACGCAGCGACAAGGGAATTGCCACTGCGAATTTATTAAAATATTTATTGTTTGCTAAATTTATTGAATGGCTGCTTGGAATTCAGCATTATCTTTAAAGTTTTTGAATTCCATATCTTTGCTTGCTTGTACTTTATAGTTAGCATCCAAAGAGCAACATTGTTTCAAGTTGGAATATATTTCAGCAGGCGTGTTTGTTCTTGCACCAATGATAGCCAATAAATAATATTCGGCTGCTGTTTTGTTAGAAATACAATTCAAAGTATTTTTTGCTGCTGTGTAATCTTTGGTTAATAATTGATTCAAGGCCAAATTATAGGTACATTTTCCATTAGCCATTTTAGAGGAAGCGGAAGCATAATCGCCATTTTTCATATCTATAACACCTTGGTTATATGATTGAGCAAAGCCTGCTTTTTCTGATGCGTCAAAAGCAACTTTTGCACCTTCATAATCTCCTTGTGTTAAGCAAAGTACACCAATATTATTTAATACAATTCCATTGTTAGGAGACAATGAATTGGCTTTGTCTAACAAATCTTTTGCAGTTTCGTAGTTGCCTTGACTTGCTTGCAAACATGCTAAATCATTATAAGCATGAAAATCTTCAGGATATAAATCAATTGCTTTTTGATAAATTGCCATTTTTGTATTTACATCTTGTGTCAATGAGGCAGAATATAATAATTCAGCCATTGTCAAGGAATCGGGATTGGTGTTGGCATATTTTGCTATTTGTTCATCAGTTTTAGAATCTGAGCAATTTACTTTGATAATAGCACGTCTCAATCCGGGAAGAATATCATCTATTTCGTTGTAGATGGCTATCATATTGCGGATTTGTTGTTGTCTTTGATCTCTATCTGCTTGAGAACGGATAACGTTTAATATTTGTCCTTTATCATTAATAGAAGATGCTTCTACGGCTGCCAAGAATCCATCCCAGTCTTCACCATTATCAGAAGTGTTAAATTTGATATCTTTCTTTAAAGTTTCTGCTTTCATCTATTTTTTGCTACCTTTTGCTTTCTTTTCGATTTGCTTTTGATTTTCTTTCACGCTTTCAAGGAAATGTTTTTCAACTTCAGATAGTTCATTTTTTATGGTTTCTTTGTATTTGGTATATTCTGCAAGAGCCTTGTTTTCGGCTTCTAATTTGGATATTGTTCCTGCATTTTGTAATAGTTCACTGCCTGTCATTTTTATAAAATCATCAAGTTTTGCAATCCAATCTTTCATTGTCATCGGATTTTGTCTTATGGCTTGCAGTTCCGCAAATTCTAAATATGCAGAAGTAATACGGTTCAAAATATTTAATTCTTGTTCTGTTAAATAATTCTTGGCAATCGTAACTTCATCTTTTCTCGGGTGTTTGCCCTGAAAAACAGTTAAGCCCATATTATCCTTTGTACTATCTGCCCTTAAATAAACAATTTCAGGTGCGGTATGCCCATGAGCAGCAAAGTGCATTTTGTTTTGTATGACCTTGAAGAACATTTTTGTTTCATCAGCATCAGGTCTATAATCAACACTGGTTGCATAAATATCCAAAATCTGACGGTAAAAAACTTTTTCAGAAGAACGGATATCTCTTATACGTTCTAAAAGTTCTTTCCAATATCCACCGCCGCCGGATTGTTTAAGTAAATCGTCATTGAGTGCAAACCCCTTAATCATATATTCTTTTAATGTTTGAGTTGCCCAAATTCTGAATTGTGTACCACGAAGCGATTTAACACGGTACCCGACCGAAATAATAACATCAAGGTTGTAGTGTTTTGTATTGTATTTCTCACCGTCTTGGGCAGTTGTCAAGAAATCCTTGACAACTGAATTCTCACTTAACTCACCTTCTTCAAAAATGTTTTTGATATGAAGACTTACATTTTGTTTTGTAGTTTGAAACTGTTCCGCCATTTGGTTTTGAGTCAGTCAAACAGTTTCGTTTTCAATTTTTGCATCAATTTTAGTTTTCCCGTCTTGTGTTTGCTTTGTAACGATTGCCGTACTTGTTATTTGTTATCAAAAATAGTGTTTTCTCTCAACATTTTTTCTGATTCTTTGTTTCTTGGCATATTGTTATAAATATGTCTGAAACTTTCAATTAAGAATCCACCCGTGCCACAGAACGGGTCATATACTTTTTCACCTATTTGTGGATTGACCAAACGAACCATTGTTTTTACAATATGTCTTGGTGCAAAATATTCACTTAAATCGTTCTTTGTAGCAGTTGAAGCTTTTAAGAAGAGATTCAAATTCTTGTAATAATTTATTTCTTCCATGTTTTCCATCTTTATTTTATACCACACGCATAAGACAAACTCAATTTTGATTAAGCTGTTCTTTATGCCTTTTTTGCCATTTTTTGAATTGCTATAAAACCTTCTTGCTCCTCCTAAAAAAGTAATAGCAAGTTCCCTCATTACATCTTCCGGTATTTTTTCCGGATTTATTTTTATACCCTCATTATTTTTGTATCATTCATAATTTTCTCCTTTCGTAAATTTTGCAAATAGTCCACAAAAATAATAGAGAAATTCTTAAAATCTCAATTATGTTAAAAATGTAACGATTAAAAGAAAACAGGATAACGGACTCGAACACCTTAAAAACAAGCGTAACAACAATTGAGGTTTATTTGGGACATTTGAATTGTAATTAATCAGCCAGTATTAGCCG
>CALAVA010000263.1 GCA_937892025.1 uncultured Bacteroidales bacterium | reverse complement strand
TTATTTTTTTATTTTTACTGCATTTTTCATTTCGGCATGAACGAGTGCAACGATATTTCCTGCTCAAGTCAAGTCATCAAATGGTTCTACCTGCACGATAATAATTGGCAGTTTAGAATTGAGTGATGTGCGTTTGCGTGCAGTTATAAACGATAATGACAACCACCTAATATGCACACCTGCCAATGGTTCATACGTTTTGGTGGCGGATATGTCAGGTGGACAATATCGTGAAATGGTTGTGATAGCCTATTCAGAACTATCCACAATAGAAATAAAAATAGGTGAAACGAGCCTGAAAATGGGAAATGGTAAGATAATCTTTAAAATTATCTTGAACCTATCCTATTAAAAAATGTTCGGCATCAATGGCGGCCTTACAACCTCCTGCGGCTGCAGTTATGGCTTGTTTGTATGTTCTATCTTGTACATCACCAGCAGCAAAAACCCCTTCTATATTGGTATGTGAACTTCCATGACGAGTAATGATATAGCCCATTTCATCTAATTCTAATTGACCTTTGAAAAGTTCTGTATTGGGGTGATGGCCAATAGCAATGAAAATACCATCTACATTAAGCGTGGAGGTGTTGCCGTCTATGGTATTTTTTAATAAAATTCCTGTAACGCTTTTGCTAAACTTCGATTCCTGCCCTAATATTTCTAATGGAATACTATTCCACACCATTTCAATATTTTGCGTATTAAAAATACGTTGTTGCATGGCTTTGCTGGCTCTTAGTTCATTTCTTCGGTGTATAAGATATACTTTTTGACACAATTTTGCCAAATAAGTAGCTTCTTCGGCAGCAGTATCTCCACCTCCAATAACAGCAACAATTTTGTTTTTGTAAAAGAATCCGTCACAAGTAGCACAAGCCGAAACTCCATAGCCATTGAATTTTTGTTCCGACTCTAATCCTAACCATTTGGCAGATGCACCTGTTGCTACAATGACTGTTTCTGCAATAATAGTAGTTCCATCATCAGCCATACATGTAAATGGTCTTTGGCTAAAATCTACTTTTACAATTTCGCCTTGTCGAATATCTGTACCAAATTTTAAGGCTTGTTCTCGTATCTCGTCCATCATGGCAACACCATGTATGCCTTTGGGATAACCTGGAAAATTTTCCACTTCAGTGGTAATAGTTAATTGTCCTCCAACTTGTAGCCCTTCATATAAAATCGGTTTGAGGTCTGCTCGTGATGCGTATATCCCTGCTGTATAGCCGGCAGGTCCAGAACCTATAATTAAACATTTTGTCTTTTCTTCCATACCTTATTCATTTTTTGTTTGTTCTTTTTTTTCTGTTTGTGATTTAGTGTCTTGTTTTATTTGTTTCTGTTGTTTCTGTTTTTGTTGTTGGGCTTGTTTGTCTTGTTGTGTGTTTGCACCCTCTTTTTTCTTTTTCTTTTTTTTCTTGCCGTTATTGGACACCATCGCTTGAGGTTTGGTATTGACTTCGGACAATATTTTCTTTGAACTAGGAAAAACAAAATCAGGTGCCAAATACAATTTGTCGTTAGACATAGTGGACAAATGTTCACGTATCAGTTCATCATTGACAGAATCTCTATTCCAAAGCAGATATTGTCTTTTTAAATGTCTGGCAATGTCTTTTGTAAGTTCTGTTTTTTCTATACATTCTTCCGCCTCTGATAAGGACTGTATGGCTTTTTCCATAAGATTGCCGTAAGGACGAAATTTTATATTGTGTTTTTGATAGCCGATATGTTGTGGCTTTTTTTCGACAATTGGCTTGCTTGGTTTTTCATAGGGACTGTCAATATCAAGTTTGAAATCTGAAATAACGAAAAGTAAATCCCATAGTTTATGCCAAAAATCGTCAGAATCTTTTGGACCAGATGACATCGCAGCCATTGTCTTGACTATAATTTTGGCTTGTTCATTGCGTAATTCCTTGCTTTTGATATTGATAGCGTATGCTATCATTTTTTGAATATGACGGCCAAATTCACCGTTTATCAGTTTTGATTGTTGGGTATTATATTCCATAAAAATCTGTTAATCTTCCGTTTTAAACTGAATTTTTTGTCTTTTTATTCTTGCGGAGAAATCTATTCTATTTCGTTTTATTGTTATAATGTACAGAATTATAATTATTTAGAATAAATTTCGCCAAAATGATATATTCAATTTATAAAAATCATAACTTTGCAGCAAAGTTACAAAAAAAATCAATATGGGAAAAGTATTAATTATTGGCGCAGGTGGCGTAGGAGCGGTAGTTGCTTTTAAATGTGCAATGTTACCAGATGTGTTTGAAGAAATTATGTTGGCAAGTAGAACCAAATCAAAATGTGATAAAATTGCCAATGCTATTGGACAAAATCGTATCAAAACCGCACAGGTTGATGCTGACAATGTAGAAGAAACCGTTGCTTTGATAAATGATTTTAAACCAGATTTGCTTATCAATGTGGCTTTGCCTTATCAAGACTTAACACTTATGGAGGCTTGTCTGAGAACAAAAACCAACTACTTGGATACTGCAAACTATGAACCAAAAGATGTCGCTAAATTTGAATATAGTTGGCAATGGGCATACAAAAAACGTTTTGAAGATGCAGGTATTTTGGCCGTTTTGGGTTGCGGTTTCGACCCAGGCGTTACAGGGGTGTATACAGCATACGCCGCAAAACATTATTTTGATGAAATACATTATTTGGATATTGTGGATTGTAATGCAGGAGACCATGGCAAGGCTTTTGCTACCAATTTTAATCCTGAAATCAATATTAGAGAAATTACACAAAAGGGACGTTTTTATCAAGATGGTAAATGGATAGAAACACAACCTATGGAAATTCACAAATCGGTGGAATATCCTAATATAGGTAAAAAAGAATCTTATCTTTTGTATCACGAAGAATTGGAGTCTTTAACTAAAAATTATCCAACCATCAAAAGAGCCAGATTTTGGATGACTTTCGGAGAAAAATATCTTAATGTTCTCAATGTGCTTCAAGAAATCGGTATGACAAGCATTAAACCTATATTATACGAAGGTAAAGAAATCGTTCCTTTGCAATTTCTTAAAGCCGTTTTGCCAGAACCCTCATCTTTAGGTGCCGGTTACAAAGGGCAAACTTCTATTGGTTGCCAAATCAAAGGTATAAAAGACGGCAAAGAACGCACCTATTATGTTTGGAACAATTGCGACCATGCCGAAGTGTACAAAGAATGTGGAGCACAAGCAGTCTCTTATACAACAGGTGTGCCTGCAATGATTGGGGCCATGATGGTTTTGACTAAACAATGGAATGGAGTGGGAGTCAAAAATGTCGAAGAGTTTAACCCTGACCCCTTTATGGACAGACTAAACCGATATGGCTTGCCATGGAATGAACAAATTGACAAAATATTGCCTATTGAACAATAAATCATAAGAAAAAACGTTAGTTCAAAACTAACGTTTTTTTTTATGTTAAATAGGAAAAATATATTCATATTCTTGTTTTGTGTTACACAACTTACAGTTATCTTTGCACAAACAGAAGACATAGATGTATCTTATTATAAATCAACATCTAACGCCAATGCCTATCCCTTTGTTGAACAACAAAACAAGAAAGTGGATAATTTTTTGACCAAAGTGTCAGTCGGTGGAACGTTGGGGCTTCAGTTGGGACGCTATACAAATATAGAAGTATCGCCAGATGTTGCATATCATTTTAATGATTGGATATGTCTTGGAATAGGTGGTACATATATATTTTCCCATTATAATGATAATCAAAGTGTAAGCGAACCAATAAATTCTCATGTCGGAGGCTTGGGGGCTTTTGCTGAAGGGCATTTGTTCAATTATGTCGCCTTACATGTGGAATATCGTTGGTTGAATTATGATTTATATACTTACAATACCCATAATGTAATAGAAAAAACACGAATAAATTCACATAATATTTTATTAGGTGGTGGCTTTTATCGAAAAATAGACAAATTTGCTATATATTTTCAGATATTTTATAATATTAGTAATAGGTCTGTGCAAGAAAATATATTAGATGATGTTGTGTACAAAGCAGGGTTTGCATTTTTCTTAAAATAAATAAAGTGTTGTGAGCCTGAGTTATTCGTTCGCTAAAAGATTGTTAAAAAAAGACAAATGGACATTATCGTCCACCATTGCCAAAATTGCTATAGTCGGTGTCGCTTTGGGAATTGTCGTTCTAATACTCGCTTTTGCCATAACAACAGGTTTTAGACAAGAAATCCAAAATAAAGTCGTCGGATTTGGCTCTCATATCAATATTGTTCACTATGACAACAATAATTCTTATCAACAAATGCCAATAACGGCAAATGATCAACTAAAAAAGACAATAGCCGCATTACCTAATGTGAAAAACGTGCAAGCGTTTTCTACCATTGCTGGTATCGTTCGTGGTAAAGAAGATATTGAAGGACTAATTTTTAAAGGAATCGGAACAGATTATGACACTACATTTTTTTCAAAGAATATCATTCGTGGAAGATTTATTCATATACCTAATAACTCCACGCCAAGCATTGAAATTCTGATTTCAGAATCTTTGGCTCAAAAGTTACAAATAGATACAGGCGACAAAATAGACGCATTTTTTGTGCAAAATACTGTAAGACAAAGAAAATTTACTATTGTTGGCATTTATAATACAGGTCTGGTTGCCTATGATGACACTTATCTGTTGTGCGATATTCATCAAGTGCAAAAATTACACAATTGGCAAGAAAACAATATTGAAGGTTGGGAGTTGCTTGTCAATGATTTTGATGATTTAGAACTAACCGCTGCTCATATCAATCAACTCGTTGATTTTGATATGAAAGTGGCAACTATCAAAGAACTTTCACCCATGATATTTGATTGGATAAACTTGGTTAACCAAAATGTATTGATTCTGATTGTTCTTATTATAATAATAACATCAATATCATTGATTTCCACACAATTGACATTTATCTTAGAAAACATAACAACCATTGGAATATTAAAAACAATGGGGTGTCCAACAAAAACAATCGGCAATATATTCTTGCATATTTCAATCAATATTCTGCTTAAAGGCTTGTTGGTTGGCAATCTTGTTGGATTGTTGTGTTGTTTCCTTCAACAGCAATTTCATATCGTCAAACTCAATCCAATGTATTATTATATGTCTTATGTGCCTATACAAGTGCAAATTGGACATCTTTTTCTTATAAATGTCGGTGTGTTGCTACTCAGTCTGTTGGCATTGGTTTTGCCTGCTTATTGTGTGGCGAGGAAAACAAGTGCCATAAAAGCGGTTTCTATGGAATAAATTATTCTACAACTTCGCCAAATAGAGTAGCAGCACTACAAGAGGTGATTTTTACTTGTACATAATCTCCTTTTTTTAATTTTCCTTTTGGAAATATAACCACCTTGTTTTGGCTATTTCTGCCAAAAAAATGCTCTGTGCTACGTTTTGAAGTGCCTTCTATTAATACCTCAACAGTTTTGCCAATGTCTTTTTGGTTGCTTTGTAGAGATAGTTGTTGTTGTAAAGCAATAATTTCCTCTAATCGCCTTGTCTTAACGTTGTCGGCAATATTATCTTGTAAGTGTTTGTGGGCATAAGTGCCTTCTCGCATAGAATATTTGAACATAAAAGCATATTCATAGCCCACTTCTCGCATAAGGGAGAGGGTTTCTTTGTGTTCGTCTTCAGTTTCACCGCAAAAACCAGCAATAAGGTCAGTGCTAATAGCACAATCAGGTATGTATTTGCGAATGCTATTGACTCTATCCAAATACCATTCTCTCGTGTATTTGCGATTCATTCTTTGCAAGACTGCACTACTGCCCGATTGGGCAGGCAGATGAATGCTTTTGCAAATATTGTCATATCTTGCTATGGTTTGTAACAATTCGTCAGATAAATCTTTGGGGTGAGATGTCGCAAAGCGTACACGTAGTAACGAATCAATTTCTGCAACTTGTTGTATTAAATAAGCAAAATTTAGCCCTTCAAAGTTATACGAATTTACATTTTGACCCAATAAGGTAATTTCTTTGTAACCATTTTGAAATAATTGTCTTATTTCTTCAAGAATAGAGTTGATATTTCGACTGCGTTCTCTTCCGCGTGTATAAGGAACTACACAATAGGAACAAAAATTATTACACCCTCGCATAATAGAAACAAAAGCAGATATGCCATTTGTGTCATAGCGAATGGGAGAGATGTTCTCATAAGTTTCGACTTCAGACAACAACACATTTACATTCATAGTCTTGTCTCGCAACATATCAGGTAAGTTTCTATAAGCATCAGGCCCGACAACCAAATCTACTTGCATTTTGTTTAGCAATTCGTCTTTAAGTCTTTCTGCCATACAACCAATTAAGCCGACTTTAAGGTTTTTTTTTGCTTTTTTTAACCCGACAAGTTCTTTCATACGATTAAAAACACGTTGCTCTGCATTGTCCCGAATAGAACAAGTATTCACTAAAATCAAATCAGCCTCTTTTTCATTAGATGTTATCTCAAAGTCTTCAGAAAGAATAGAGACAACAATTTCACTATCGGCAAAGTTCATTTGACAGCCATAGGTTTCTATATATAACTTTTGCTTATTCACTTT